>DATCTV010000023.1 GCA_036567785.1 Desulfomonilia bacterium
TGTTTCGGGTTGAACATTTCAGACAGATCCTCCTTGAACAAACCCATCTGAACCTGCTCATCTTTCCTCGGTATCATCTGCCCTCCTGAAAATCAAAATCTGCAAGAAATCTATGCACATACTACCATTTTTATGCAGATAATAACATTTTAAAATGAGCTTTATGCCAATTATATCATGGGCTTAAGTGCTCCTTCAGGGGGGACTAAATATTCTTCTCCGGTATCCGGTTTTAATGTTTTAAATTAACCGCGTCCTATCCCGAAATATTCAAATCCCTTATCCTTGATCTCTTTAGGATCGAAGAGGTTTCTGCCGTCAAAGATTACAGGGGTCTTAAGGGTTTCTTTAATTCTGTCAAAGTCAGGGCTCTTGAACATGTTCCATTCCGTTATGATTGCCAGTCCGTCGGCCCCTTCGAGCGCATTGTATGCATCTTTCGCATAGAATATTTTATCTTCGAATATCTTTTTTGTATTTTCAATGCCCTTGGGATCAAATGCCCTTACTTTCATCCCCTTTTCAAGAAGCATTTCTATAACATACAGGGCAGGGGATTCACGGACATCATCGGTCTTCGGCTTGAAGGTAAGCCCCCAGACAGCAAGTGTTTTTTTGGATGGGTCAGGGTAGTATGAAAGTATCTTGTCTGCAAAATATTTCATCTGGCGCTGGTTTGCACGCCATGTCGCCTCCGTTATTTCAAGAACATGGTCATAACTGCGTGATGTGGCGATAAGGGCCTGAACGTCCTTGGGGAAGCAGGAGCCGCCGAATCCCGGGCCTGCCAGCAGAAATCTGGGTCCTATCCGGTCATCGGTACCCATGCCTTCCCTGACATGAGATATGTCGGCACCCATTTTATCGCAAAGTATCGAAAGCTCGTTTATGAATGACACCTTTGTTGCAAGAAAGGCGTTTGCCGCATACTTGGAGAGTTCGGCGCTCTTAATATCCATTACAAGCATGGGATTGTTTGTCGTTCTGACAAACGGAATATAAAGCTCTTTTAATATTGTCGCCGTCCTTACATTGTCGGTCCCAATCACAACACGGTCAGGCCTCATGAAATCCTGCACGGCGTTGCCTTCTTTCAGAAACTCGGGGTTTGAAACAACGTCAAACTCGACACCACTCAAACCCCTGCTGTCAAGGCTTGTCCTGATTATGTCCCTGACCTTGTCCCCGGTACCGACTGGCACGGTAGATTTGTCCACTATTATCTTATACTCGGTCATGATTTCACCTATCTGCTTTGCCACGCGCAGCACATAAGAAAGATCTGCCGAACCATCCTTATCCTGCGGGGTGCCCACGCAGATAAAGCACAAAAGGCTGCTGTTGACGCCTTCAGCGAGGTCAAGAGTGAATCTAAGCCTGCCTTCATCCCTGTTCCTTATGACCATGTCTTTAAGGCCGGGTTCATATATCGGGATTTCGCCCTTTTCCAGCAGATCTATCTTTTTCTTGTCCTCATCAACACAGATTATATCGTTTCCCATTTCGGCAAGGCAGGCGCCTGTTACGAGACCGACATATCCTGATCCGATCATGCAGATTTTCATGTTTTTCTCTCCTGCAAGGTTTGACTTGATTACCTTTTTTCTGTATCCACTTATATGGGTTTTCAAATATATTTCAAGGAGTTTAAAGTGTACTGGGACAAAAAAGCCGAAACCATGCCGAGAGCAGAACTTGAAGAGCTTCAACTGAAGAGACTGAAAGAAACAGTTAAGGCGGCATCAAATTCACCATTTTATCAGGACAAGGGCCTGTCGGATATAAAAATAAATACACTGGAAGACATTTCAAGGCTTCCATTTACCGTGAAGCAGGATTTGAGGGATTCCTACCCGTACAGAATGCTTTCCGTGCCTCTTGAGAAAGTGGTGAGACTCCATTCTTCATCGGGCACCACGGGAATTCCCACAGTCGTCTATCACAGCAAGACCGACATTGATTTATGGGCGGAGCTTGTTGCTAGGTGTATGTATATGGCAGGTGTACGCAATAAAGATGTCTTTCTGAACATGATCGGATACGGCCTTTTTACAGGGGGATTGGGTTTCCATTACGGAGCGGAAAAAATAGGCTGCCTTACAATTCCTTCGGGGCCGGGCAATACGAAGCGCCAGCTAAAATTCATGAAAGATTACGGTGTAACTGCAATTCATGTCATTCCAAGCTACGCGCTGCACCTTGCCGATACCCTTGAAAAGAATGGTGTCGATCCGAAAAAGGACTTTCCATATCTGAAATTTGCATTTGCCGGTGCGGAACCATACTCGGAAGAGACAAGAAAAAAGATCGAGGACTTTTTCGGCATAGATTGCTTCAATTCTTACGGGCTCTCTGAAATGTGCGGTCCCGGAGTCGCTTTCGAATGCCCGTATAAGAGCGGCATGCATATCTGGGAAGACTCGTTTTATGTCGAGATACTGGATCCTGTTACTCTCGAACCGGTCAAGACCGGTGAAACTGGTGAACTTGTGCTTACGCCGCTGACGCACGAGGCGATGCCTATTTTAAGATACCGTACAAAAGATCTGACAAGTATTGTTGAAGGTCAATGCGAATGCGGAAGGATACACCGCAGAATCAGTCGAATAACAGGAAGATCGGATGATATGATCATATTGAAGGGCGTCAATATCTTCCCTGTACAGATAGAAGAAGTGCTTATAGGCATCGAAGGGGTCAGGCGGAATTATCAGATTATCCTTATGAATAAAGGCCACAATGACCACATGATAGTAAAGGTTGAAGTGGATCAGGCTTTCTTTGAGGGCAACAAGGTGGTTCTGGCCTCATTAAGAAACAGGATTGTAAGGGAACTGCATGATGAGATACTGCTGACACCCGAAGTCGAACTCTGCGAACCCGACAGTCTGCCTTATAATGAAGTTGGCAAGGCGGTCCGTGTGATTGATAACAGGAGTATATAATAAATAATCTCTTCCGCCGTCCGGCAGACTGAATTTGAATATGGCTTATTGAAGGGTCCATAAGAGGCCTTTTTATTGTCTCGCCGGAGGCACACCTTAACGTTTTATCACGATTCTCTTCATTTCGACGATATTGTCGCATCAACAAAAAATATAAAAATAGGAATTGACAAATAATATTATTACCAGTATGATATAGAATATTAGAAATAAGTTAAGTTGTCATTTGTAGGCGTTGGTAATATCTGCCATTTGGATTTTTTTAATTATTTATGGGGGGGGTGCAAATGTCCAAAGGAATGACTCTGATAGAGTTCATTATCGTTTTGCTGCTGGGATCGCTGATATTGCTTTCGGTTTCAAGCTTATATATTGCCGTGGCATGGGCTTATGGTTCACAGAGATCTGACTGGATATGCATGCAGTCATTAAGAACTGCAATGCATATACTTGACAGGGATATTGAGGAATGCGCCTACCTGCTTCCCCGTGATCTGAAAGTTGTATTCAGCGGCGATAAATTGTTTATTGCCGGACTTACTGCAACTAATGATAACAAGGGTCTTTCAATAAATTCATCATATGCTCCGCCATATTATTCAACCGTATCATCAGTAAATAAAGATTCAATAGTGCTGGATACATTGGATATTGATACAGACGGTAAGCCTGATTACATTGCCGGCCAGGGAATTATAAGCGACAGCGGAGCTTATGAAATCATGAACAATTATTCAAGGGGAAACACCCCGATACCTCTTAAAGGAGGAACTCCGAAAGCCGGCGACAGGACAGTACCTGCAGTTTTGTATCAGGTTACGGGAGAGGGTCTTTACAGGAACAATCAGCTTATATCGGAAAATATCACAGGACTTTCAGTAGAACACTCAGGCGGTGAAATTAAAATAATTATGAGGGCAAGAAGAAATGAGACAGCAAAAGAGATCAGCTTTAATTACAGCCTCGGAGAATGAAGGCTGGGTTCTTGTTTATACCCTTGTCTTCCTGATTCTGATCCTGTCGATATCGGCATCGGCTTATGCGGTTGCAAGGTTCAGACTGGCAACAGGGGCAGGATTTGAACATATTCTCGAAGGTTCCGGGATTGAAGACAGCGGGTGCACAATAAATCATTACAGACTGCCCGCGCCTGAAGGATGGGACCACATGGTTTTCAAGACAGATATCATTGAAAAGAAATATGGAAGCGGAAAGAATGAATATTACTGGCAATCTGAAAAGGCAAACAATAGTTGTCACATGAAAGAAGATATAAAACTTACATGCAGCAGACCCTACATTCTCTTTCTTGTACAGGACTCTGAAAGTCTTATGCAGGCCAGTGGAAGCGACTATGATGAGAGCACGGTTTATTTTAAGAACAAGAAAGGGGAAATTTCCATTTCAGACTTCATTATTAAAGATGGAGATTATGTAAACACCGGTGATGGTACATATTTCAAGGGTTCATATGGAAACTCACACTTTAAGGCGCCTGCCTCAGATTTGAGCGGATGCTCAGGTTCAATGCCGATTTCGACGCTTTATATGCAGGTCATGCGGGAAATTGCGGGTTCAGTAAGCATTTCAGAGGCGGCTCTTGCATCGGTTACAAAAGGGATAACCGTACCCTTCGGGGAGGAAAGAGACAAACTTATCAAGATGCTGAACAAGATCAGTTTCAATGATGACAAGGCGAGACTTGCGAAATCTCTTTACGGGATTGTCGAAAAGTTTCCTGAAGAATGCGCAACAACAAGGCATATAGTTTTTTTAACCGACGGTCTGGCCAGGGATGACGGAGATATTCCGCTCTGGCTGAGAGATTATGACGGGGATCTGAATTCCGGTGATACACATATTTCAGGAGCGGGTTCTCACTGTCTTGATGATGTTAGCTGTTATTCGGCATCCAAGAATATTTTCGTGCATATACTGGGGCCTCAAACCGATTTCCTTGAAGCAGTGGTTCTCAAAGGAAAAGGCAAATATATGCCCGGTGTGAATGACCTTATTACGGAAACACCTTTTACCGGTACCATGCCGCTTGAAAGAAAAGACAAAACGGTGTTTCTTGAAAACAGGTTCGGCCGTTTAAATCCGTCATGGGTTAACAGAAATGGATCAAAATATTACAGGATCAGTTCAACCGGTGAGTTAATCCAGTCCCAGGCCTTTGATTATCCCGGACCGGCGGAATCCGTATATAACGAGGGAGATAACCTCTATGTCTCAACCTCAGGAAATTCAATAAGTCTGATAGACCTGGCATCAGGCAGTCTTATATGGTCTGTCAAGGGTCCGGGAGGCCGGATAAGAAGTACCGGTGGACATGTAGTGGCAGGACCTTCTTCCGATGGCAGCCTGTTCTGCTTTAGAAACACACCGGAGTTGGCCTGGAAATCAAATGCGGATTTGTTCGACGTTTCAGAAAATATGGTATTTCTTGCAAAAAACAATAATGTGCAAGCCTTGGAACTTTCTTCAGGCAACAAGTTGTTCAGCGTGAGCCTTGGCGAAAAGATCACAACCATCAATTATGATCCTAATGAATCACTGGTTTATGCAGGGACATCACACGGAAAAATATTCATACTGACTCCTGAACTGATTACCAGATACGTAATAGCAGCCGGGGTAACGGATGAAATCCTTGATGTCCACTCATATACATTCAGAAAATCCCTTTTCCTATGCGGCTGTACGAAGGATACGGTTTTCTGTACGAATATGCAGAAGCCTTTATGGTCACAAAAAATCGAGAACCCTGAAATTATCCGGATGCTGATAATGGATGGCAGGGTTTATTTAGTCCATTTTTCAGAAGGAAGTCCCTGTGGAGGAATAGATACCGGATATTCGTATCTGAGCATATATGAAGCGGGAACCGGAAAATTCATATCAAAAGAAATTATCTGCAGCGGAAGGTCGTTTGGCCCTCTTATAGACACAAAGAACAGGAAGCTGGTTTTCTCGAGCTATGACATGAAAATATATGAGCACGATTATTCAGGTTTGCATGGTGCTAAAACATGCTTCCTCGGTACAAGATTGCGCGGAAAGGAAATATAAACGAATTCTCAGACTGTTTTTTCGTTTATATTAATGTTGTACTTCTTGATCTTGTAATGCATTACGCGCCTTGATATGCCCAGTGTTTTTGCCGCTTCGTTCTGAACCCATCTGGACTTTTTCAAGGCGTCAATGACCATATCCTTTTCCGTCTCCTCCAGCTTGTTAAGGCTATCGTCAAACACTTCTTCAGGTTCGCAGATTCCTGAAATGAGAAGGTCGTCTCTGGTGATGATGTCGTTGCTGCACAGAACAACTGCCGATTGTACCGTGTTTTTGAGCTCCCTGACGTTTCCAGGCCAGTGATGTTTTTTCATGATCTCAAGTGCGTCCTTTGATATGCCGAGGATATGTTTGCCGGTTTTCTGGGAAAACTCATTGACAAATATCTGGACCAGACCCGGTATATCCTCAGTCCTTTCTCTTAGAGGGGGAATGTCGATATTAATGACTTTGAGTCTGTAGTAAAGATCTTCCCTGAAAGAGCCGCTTTTTACAAGCGACATCAGGTCTGCATTTGTGGCGGCGATAACCCTGATATCCGAATGTTTCTGAGTGACATCGCCTACACGGCGGAACTCTCCATACTCGATAACCCTTAGCAGCCTGTTCTGGAGTTCGGGAGATATGTTACCTATCTCGTCAAGGAACAGCGTCCCTTTGTCCGCCTCTTCGATAATTCCTGTCTTGTCTTTTATTGCGCCGGTGAAAGCACCCTTGACATAACCGAACATCTCGGATTCGATAAGCCCTGAAGGTGTCGCCCCGCAGTCCATGATTACGAAGTTTCTGGCTGCACGTTTGCTCTCGCTGTGGATAAGCCTTGCAATAAGCTCTTTGCCTGTCCCTGATTCACCTGTGATAAGCACCGTGGCATCGGTTGAACTTACCTGTTTTGCGAGGCGTACGACATGGTTCATTGAATGGCTGACCGCATATATCGGACTGTCGGACGAGAGCTCCACTTTTTTTTCCAGCGCACGAACCCTCTGTTTAAGTTCCTGTTTATCAAGAGCTCTGTTCAGTTTGGCAATAAGTTCTGCAGGGTTGAAAGGCTTGAGAATATAATCGTATGCACCCTGTTTCATTGCTTCAACCGCGCTGGAAATTGTGCCGTGGGCTGTAAGTATGATCACCTCGATGTCAGGATCCAGTTCCTTGGCCTCGTTAAGGACGGTAATACCGTCTTTCTCCGGCATCTTCATATCAGTCAGCAGCACGCAGGCATTGCCGTTTTTAATCGCTTCGAGTGCGCTGTCCGGTTTGGTAAAACCCTTCACATTATAACCCTTGGTCTCGAGACGGGTAATCAGTACCTCAACAATATTTGGTTCATCATCCAGTATGATGATTTCAGGGTTCATTTTCTAAGACCTCTTTTCCTCTCAGACTTCTCAATAATCTCTTCAAGTTTATTGAGTTTGAACTTAAGTTCTTTCTTCTCCTCTGCAAGAATCGCTATAAGTTCTTCCTTCTGAGCCAATATTCTTTCAGTTTCCTTCAATCTCTTCTCATCTTCCTTATGGGTCTTCTCCAGTTCCGCCCTGTCATTGAGGCATTTCGTATTCTTGTTCTGGAGAAAGTCGATATCCTTGTTCCTTTCGCCGATGATCTCGACAAGTGAAATGATATAGCCGGCATCGACCTTCAGATCCCTTGAAACGTCGGGGTCATTCCTGATGGCCATTAAAGCAGCCTTTGTTTCAGCTGTTGAATATTCTTCTGTTATAATCGAGTTCATAATCAAAATGATCTTTTTTCTTGCCTCGATATCAGGATGGTCAATGGGAATATCCAGTGATGCTGTCGATTTAAGCGCTTTACCTGCAGCAATACTGTCCTCGGCTGTTACTATCTCCTGCGGCAGCAGCGGAGCGCAACCGGCAAGTATCAGTTCAAGCACCGACAGGAATACTGAAATAAAACAAGCTGCCCTTTCCAACCCTGCTCTGCGCATGTATCTTTCCTCCGTGCGTCTCCACAATATGTTTGGCGATTGCAAGTCCCAGGCCGATTCCGCTGTGACCTCTGGTAGTCCTGGATTGATAAAACTTTTCAAAAATGAGAGGTATGTCTTCCTCTGGAATACCCTTTCCATGATCCTGGACTTCAATGATAAAATCATTTCCCTTGCGGCTGAGTCTTATTTCAACTCTTCCACCGTCTTCCGAATATTTGATTGCATTGTGGGTCAGATTTGTCAACACCTGCAGGATCTTATTTTTATCCACATTTGCCATACATGCTGAATCGGGATTCCTGAATATCAGGTCTATGCCTTTATTCTGAGAATAAGGCATAATTTCTGTAACGAATTCGGATATTATAATCCTTAAATCATTCGGCTGAAGGTCAAGTCTCAATAATCCGGCTTCAAGTCTGGACATGTCCAGCAGCTCATTTATTATCTGCAGCAGCCTGTTTATTCCCTGATCCATTATCGAGATAAGTCTTTTCTGCTTTCCGTCAAGTTCACCGCCAATGCCGTCCATAAGAAGGCTGGCAGCTTCCTTCATCGATGTGAGAGGTGTTTTCAGCTCATGAGAAACAATTGAGATAAATTCTGATTTCATGTCATCGAGCTCTTTCAGCCGCGTAGCCATCTTGTTGAACGATTCCGCAAGTTTGCCAAGCTCGTCTTTTGAATCAATAGGAATCCTGTATGTAAAATCACCCTCTGAGATGTGTCTTGTCCCTGTGTTAATAAGACCTATTTCTTTGGATATGCCGATATAGATTATCAAAGGGATGAACAGTCCGAGAGCAAGGGCTGTTATAAATGACCACCATGTTATGGTCACCACCTTTTCTCCAAGTGTTTTAAGTTTGAAAATCTTTTCGTCAATCGACTTTACAGCATTCTGTCTGACAGTCTTTGCGGTCTCGACAAGTTCATCGATGATTTTATCGTTTTTTTCAAACATCTTATCTATCAGCCTGGGGTCTGATGGTATGTTCTGAGCTTCAAGATAGTAAGCCTTGATGAAGTCATTCCATCTGGTTTCGGAAATCTTTATCAATTCAGCCTCTTTGCTGTCGTAAGCGACTTTGCTGCCTTTCAAATATGAGAAAGCATTTGAAATCTCTGTGGCATTCTCCTTGACAGTACCCATATACGAAGGGTCCTGAAGCAGAATATACTTGCGGGATGCCTCGTCAAGGTTGATAAGGCACTGATTCAAGGTTTCGCCGGTGTCCTTTTTTTTGTAGTCAAGACTGTACACCTCGGCCGTCACGCCTCCGAGGCTTGAAGAAACATAAAGCAGTAATATACATAGGCCCAATATTACTACCAGATAGACCATAAAGGTCATTGCAAGTTTTTCACGCAATCCAATTTTCATAGAATGATAATAATTATATTCTTTTAGCCCTGATGGCAAGTCTGAGTTTTATTGCTGGGTATCCTTGATCAGGGTTTTAAGTATATCGTGTTTTCCAATTATTCCGATGAGGTTACCGTTTTCGTCCACAACAGGGAGCGTATGAAAATTCTTGTCAACCATCAGCTTTGCAACCTTCTCGATTTCCGTCTCCGGCCTTACGGTAACAGGGTCCGGCGTCATGGCCTGGGAAACCAGAGCTGCCGAAATCTTTTCAACCTCTTTTTCAAGATGTTTAACGGAAGTGAGCGGGATAAAGCCGTCAAACACTGTAAATATGGTGGGGATGGGGAAGCTTTTCTGCTGGGCTATAAGGTCGCTCTGGCATAAAATACCCACCAGTTTGCCCTGAGAATCAACTACCGGCGCACCGTTGAATCTCTTTTCCAGAAGAATTTTTGTGGCTTTTGCTATTTCGTCATCCGGGGAAAATGTCACCAGTTCGGTAGTCATGATATCTTTGACTGTTATCATCAGGGCCTCTCATGAAAAATTATTTTTTAATGATTCCGAGCTTAAGCGGAACCCACCAGGTGAATCCGAATGCAAGCGTTTTTATGACAGTCCTGAGCCCTGACAGTCCAGCCTTTTTACCTATCCCGAGAGACAGGGCAAGCTCGAGCGGATGGCCGAAAACCCACGTGCAGAAAATGCTTTTCCAGATTTTTTTAATCTTTTCATCTTCAAAGGGCTTGACAAGCCCGGTTATGGCAAATGCCCATCCGAAAAGGGAACCGATCATAAGTAACAACCAGAATGCCTTTTTCATTATATAACCTCCCGAAAGATTCTTATGTCTAATAATATGCAACTTGAGCGATATTTCAAGGTATTAAGAAAAAAAGAAGGGGCCTCATGGCCCCTTCTAGGCTGTAGTGCTTTGAGCACTATACTTTTTTGAACGTGAATACTGTGCTCTTTGCCTGGCTGGAGCCTGACTGTCCGACGACATACCAGTTAATCATGGTGTTTTTCGGAATGAACCAGTACCAGAGCACAGAGTGAATGGTGTATGATGTGGAACTGCCGGAATACATCATTACATAATTCTTTCCGTCCAGCGCTATATATACTCCATAACCCGTCATATTGGCGCCGGTCCATTTAAGCGTAGGAGCGCTGGATATCTGTGCGCCGTTAAGCGGTGCGGTAAGTTTGATGCTGGTCTGGATGTTCTGGACCGTAATCGTGACGGTGTCCGCAAGGCTTGTATCTTTGCCGTCATATACCTTGAGTTCGAATACATAGGTTCCGGCGGTTCCCGGAGTAAATGACGGGGTAGCAGTGTTAGCTCCGCTCAGCGATACGCTGGGGCCAGAGATCTGAGACCATATGTAGGAGAGCGTGTTGCCGTCGGCGTCCCAACTGCCTCTGCCGTCAAGTGTAACTTTCAGTCCCAGTGTCGGAGTCAGGTTAACGGTCTGGGGTTCGCCCGCATCAGCTACAGGGACATGGTTAACGCTTTCGACTGTTACCTTGACTGTGTCTTCAGCCTTTGCCTGACCGTCGGAAACGGTTACCTTGAACTCCAGGACGCCTGATACAGTCGGGGTGAATGTCATTCTTGCGGTATTGGCACCGGTCATTTCAACTGATGCACCGCTTATCTGGGACCATGTGAATGTTAAGGCATCAGCATCAGGGTCATAGGATGCGCCTGCATCAAGGCTCACCAATGTCCCGACCTTGGTATCCTGATCATCACCTGCTTCGGCGACAGGGGCGGTATTCTGTTTCAACACCCTTACAGTAACTGTATCTGGTGTCGAACTAACTTTTGAATCAGACACGATCAGTTCGAATACGTACGTACCGGTTGCAGAGGCGGTAAAGCTTGCCTTTGCGCTGGTTGCATTCGTCAGCTGAACCCTGGTGCCTGAAACCTGTGTCCACGTATAGGTGAGGGTGTCGTTGTCAGGATCGCTTGATCCGCTTCCGTCGAGGGTTACTACAGTGCCGGACTGCACATCGATATCAGCTCCTGCATCAGCAGTCGGAGCACGGTTGACTGCATTGACAGTGATCAGGACCTCATCGGCCTGGCTTGAGTTTACACCGTCGGAGCAGACGACTGCAAACCTGTACAAACCTGCATTCTGCGGTGTGATAACTATATCCTGGGTCGTCATTGACGGCAGTGCGATGCCTGGGCCTTCGAGAAGCGACCATGTGTAGACAAGTGCATCGTCATTAGGGTCTGAGCCGACTGAATGAAGCGTTATCGTGGTGCCTGAATCGACAGTCATGTCGCTGCCCGCATTTACGTTTGGAGCCACATTGTTAATTTTGATGTCGACTGTATCGGTTGAAGAGGATCTTGCATCGGAGCAGGTCAGCATAAACCTGTAGGTGCCCGACTTGACGCCAAGAAAACTGGCCCTGCTTGAGGTGGCGTTATCGATAGTGACCGGGACCGGGCCTGAAACAAGAGACCAAGAATATGTGATGATATCGCCGTTAGGATCTGTAGCCGAACCGTTTAAGTATATTCTTGTCGGATCGCTCTGCTGGTTTGCACCGGCCTCTACTGTTGGTGCATAGTCATATTTGTAGTTCGGGTTTGAATTGTTTACATACTCTTCCAGATTGTTATAGCCGTCTCCGTCGCTGTCAAGGCCTGCGTCCGATGCGTTGTTCGGGTTCAGGCCGTTTGTGTTTTCCCAAACATCAGGCATGCCGTCGTTGTCCGAATCAAGCAAGAGAGTTATTGTGTCGCTTACAGGTGTCGTCATCCAGTTGCCGTTTGAATCCTTGAATTTTGCATATACGGTCTTGATTCCGTCACCCTCGGTCAGGACCCATGCCTGTGATGCTGAAAAGGCGGCTTCGGAAGACCATGTGACGCCGTCGTTGCTTATCATCATGCCGGCGATTGTTCCTGCATTATCGGTTGCCGAAAGACTCAGCGTTACAGTTCTTGAGGAGGCGGTTGCAGCGCCTGCGTTTATCGTTATGCTTCCTGTAGGCGGGATTGTGTCAGGGACAGGGATTGATACTGAGACTTCTGCCGATTTCTCAGATTCGTTTGCGGATGTATCATATGCGCTCATTGCAACGTAATATGTTTTACCGGTCTCGAGATTGTCGATCGTCATGGTTGTTACTTTGCCGGTATTTACTGTTGAGGTATATGTTCCCGATTGAGTCCCGTAATATATCTTGTAACCGGCAAGATCTGGCTCCGTATTGGCGTTCCAGCTTACTTCTATGGATGCGGCTATCAGTGATATCGGGAATAAAATTGCCGTTGCCAAGGTTAATGATAATATCGTAATTTTTTTCTTCATGGATGCTCCTCCAAATCTTTTATCTGTAAGAGAAGGAAGCAATCAGTAAGCCACTCCAAAAACTCAATGATTTATGGAGATTGAAAAATGCATCCGGCGAAAGATTACATATCAGGCGTAATCAGGGTTACGATAATGTAATTAATATTCTTTGCTATGGATGCCCCGGGTGTTTTAGAAAAGATGCGCTTGCAAAATAGGTTTTAAGATTGATAACATGACTTTTATGGAAAATTCCGAATCTGTACAAAATGATGCAATGCAGGTGGTCGCACCAAGAAAGCTTGTTTATATAAGGTTTTCCAGCATGCTTACGCCGTATATATTCAATGCGGGAGAACTTGATTTAAAGCCCGGCATGATGGCGGTTGTGGAAACAGAACAGGGGCTTGCTGCAGGCAAGGTGCTTGCGTTTACCGATGAAGAGGATGCCGCAGGACTTGATGAGATAAAACCGGTTCTGAGACTGCTCAACGACACCGATAAAAAGAAGCTTAGCGACATCAAGGCAAAGGAGAAGCTGTGCTTTAATTTCTGCAAGGAGCGTATAATCGCCAGAAATCTTCCCATGAAGCTTATCAGTGTCGAGCATGCTTTTGACGGCAACAAGATCACGTTTTTCTTTGTTTCCGAGGGCAGGGTGGATTTCAGGGAACTGCTCAAAGACCTTGTTGAAAAATACAGGACAAGAATAGAATTGAGGCAGATCGGTTCCCGTCAGGAGACATGCATTCTCGGCGGTATAGGGAGCTGCGGGCGGGAGCTTTGCTGCGCATGCTTTCTGACGAACTTCCAGCGCATATCCGTCAAGATGGCGAAAAACCAGAACATGACGCTCAATCCGACAAAGATATCAGGAATGTGCGGCAAGCTTAAATGCTGCCTTGCATATGAAAAAGAGGCCTACGCAAACCTTATAGACAACCTGCCCAAGGCCGGAAAGACGGTTTTCCTTGAACAGGGTGAGGCCGTTGTAATCAGCATAAACGTCATCAACCAGACCTTTATTGCAAAACTCGCAGACAGGCGTTTTGTTAAAGCAAAGGCTTCGGACATACTTACCGAAGAGGAATTTCGGAAGCTTCCCGAACAAAAACAGCAGCCTCAGCAGAGAAAACCTCAGCAGGCACCGGCACCCGCACCGGTCAAACCCCCTCAGGCAAAAGCGGAAGGACAAAGCGAAGAGAAAAAGGACAAGGGCAGGCGCCATAACCGGAACCGGCGCAACAGGTCCAGGAGGAAACCAGAGCAATGATGAACTATTTTTATATAACCACTCCCATATACTATGTTAATTCCAGGCCTCACCTCGGGCATGTCTATACCTCTGTAATCGCGGATGTGCTTTCGCGTTTCAACCGTATTTCAGGCAAGAATGTGTTCTTTCTGACGGGAACAGACGAACACGGCGACAAGATTGCCCAGACCGCCCAGAAGCAGGGGAGGACGCCAAGAGAGCTTGTCGATGAAAACAGTGCGCTGTTCAGGGCGATTCTTCCAGAGATGTCGGTGGAAAACGACCGGTTCATACGAACTACCGAACCTGATCATGTGAGGGTAGTCCAGTCAATACTCCAGAAGGTTTATGATTCGGGCGACATCTATTTCGGTGAATACGGCGGCAACTACTGCCTGGGGTGCGAACGTTTCCTGACCGACAGCGAACTTGAAAACGGCAAGTGTCCGCAGCATCAGGTTGAACCCACTCATATCAAGGAAAAGAACTATTTCTTCAAGATGGAAAAATACAGGCAGTGGCTGATAGATCATATAAACGCCAACCCGGATTTCATAAGACCCCAAAGGTACAGGAACGAGGTGCTCGGAATGCTTCGCGAACCTCTCGATGACCTGTGTATATCACGGCCCAAGCAGCGCCTGTCATGGGGCATTGACCTGCCTTTCGACAATGACTACGTCTGCTATGTCTGGTTTGACGCCCTAATAAACTATCTGACAGGCATCGGCTATCCCGATGGCGCGCATTTCAGCGACTATTGGGGGGCTGCGCAGCACCTTATTGCGAAAGATATCCTGAAGCCGCACGGTGTTTACTGGCCCACCATGCTCAAGGCAGCCGGGATCGAGCCTTATAAGCATCTCAATGTCCACGGCTACTGGAATGTCGATATGGCGAAGATGAGCAAAAGCCTCGGTAATGTCGTCAATCCTCTTGATCTCAAGGAAAAATACGGGCTCGACGCATTCAGGTACTATCTCGTACGCGATATGGTATTCGGGCTTGATTCGAACTTCTCGGAAGATGCCATGATCGACCGATACAATGCAGACCTTGCCAATGACCTGGGCAACCTTGTAAACAGAAGCCTGGGCATGCTGAAAAAATATTATGGCGGCATAATACCGGAAACGGGCGAGCCTCAGAATGAAGAGGATATCCAGATGAGGGATCTTGCGCTCAGCGCTGCAGTCCACTACCGTTCAAGGATGAAATCCGTCGAGATGCAGAACGCGCTTGCCGCCACATGGTCGCTGGTCTCGGGACTCAATAAATACATTGATAAATCGGCGCCGTGGACTCTGGTTAAAACGGATCAGAAGCGTCTTGCTGCGGTCATGTACAATATCATGGAAGGCATCAGGTTTATTGCCGTCATGACGTATCCCGTGATGCCAGATGCATCGAGAAGGATCCTGGCGATGATCGGCACAGAGGATAATTTGGATATCGACAGTCTCAATGTATTCGGCTTTTTGAAGGCCGGCGTGAAGACTCAGGAACCCAAAGTGCTCTTCCCCAGGGTGGAAAAATTTGAGGCCATTGAAGGTGCGGCCGGAACCGAAAAAGAGGCGGAGATAAATAAAGAGAAAAAGGAAGAAAAGAAAGAGGCGCTCAATCTGATAGACATCTCCGAATTCGCCAGAGCAGAGATCAAGGTGGGCAGAATTATAAGCGCCGAGCGCGTACCGAAGAGCGACAAGCTCATACTGATGAAGGTCGATACCGGCGAGGAGCGACAGGTCGTTGCAGGCATAGGAAAGGCATATACACCTGAAGAACTTACCGGTAAAAAGATAGCCGTTGTAACCAACCTCAAACCTGCCAAACTCATGGGCATAGAGAGCTTCGGAATGCTTCTGGCTACAGACACTGAAGATGGCGGTCTTTCCCTGATCGGCTTCGACAGGGAAGTCAAAGTCGGCGCAAGGATAAGGTGAAATTATGATTCCCCGATACTCCACAAAGGTGATGAATGAAATCTGGTCGGATCAGAACAGATACCGGAAGTGGCTGGATGTGGAAATTGCAGCCTGCGAGGCCTGGGCGAAGCTGGGTAAAATCCCGCAGGCAAGTCTTGAGAATATCCGGAAGAATTCCAGGTTCGATGTTGCGCGGATCGAAGAAATCGAGAACATCACAAAACACGATGTAATCGCATTCGTAAGCTGTGTGGCCGAATATATAGGTGAGGACGCGCGTTACGTGCACATGGGACTCACGAGCTCAGACGTGCTGGATACCGCCTATGCGCTTCAGTGCAAGGAGGCGGGAGCTGTAATAATCGAAGACATGAGGATGCTGATGGAGGCCCTTAAGAAAAGGGCCTATGAATATAAAGACCTGCCCGCAATGGGACGTTCCCACGGTATTCACGCAGAACCCGTTTCTTTCGGTTCAAAGTTCGCTCTGTGGTATGCGGAAATGGGGCGAAACCTTAAACGCATGAACGAGGCCATCGATGTGATCGCATGCGGCAAGATATCGGGCGCGGTCGGCACGTTCGCAAATGTCCCGCCCGAGGTCGAAGAATATGTATGCGCAAAGCTCGGGCTTACGGCAGAGCCGCTCAGCACGCAGATCGTCCAGCGCGACAGGCATGCCCAGTTCTTCACCACGATTGCGCTCATCGGCTGCACAATCGAAAAGATTGCCATAGAGATAAGGCACCTGCAGCGCACCGAGGTGCTCGAGGCAATGGAGCCTTTCGGCAAGGGGCAGAAGGGTTCGTCTGCAATGCCTCACAAAAAGAATCCTATACTCTCCGAAAATCTGACAGGTATGGCAAGGCTTCTGCGCGGCTATGCACTCTCGGCCATGGAAAACGTGGCGCTCTGGCATGAGCGCGATATAAGCCATTCCAGCGTCGAGCGCGTTATCGGCCCGGATGCCACGACCCTGCTTGACTTTGCACTCAAGAGACTGAAAGGTTTGATAGAAGGCCTTGTCGTGTTCCCGGAAAATGTGAAGAAGAACCTCGAACTCACAAAGGGGTTATGGCATTCGCAGAATGTCCTGCTTGCGCTTGTCGATGCGGGCATGCTGCGAGACGACGCCTATGCCGTCGTGCAGAGAAATGCACTTCCCGTATGGGAAGGCAAGGGTGATTTCAAGGAAGCGCTCCTGAACGACCCCGAGGTCACGGCAAAACTCAGCAGGGAAAAAATCGACGACCTGTTCGATCTGTCGCATCATATGAAGTACATAGACACGATATTCAAACGTGTCTTTGACATGGCGTGATAACTTCGCATCTCTGCGTCACTTCCTTGTCTCAAAGTTGCGAAATTGGGATCATGAGCATCCTGTTACGCTCCTCAAGCCGAGCGTAGCAAAGGCGAAGAGACATACGCCAAAAGTATGCCTCACTTTTCGACATCGTCGCTCCTTGACCTGCCTTGATTCGGGCTATTGTCGGCCCTCACCCTTCGGGCGCATCTTCGATGCGTCAATTTTCGTGAAGCGAAAATTTGTTCTGACGCCATGTCGTAATCGAGGTAGTTATTTCTGCCTGTGTCGTTTCCTTGTCTCGTCACAGCGGCATGGTTAAGAGCTGTTAAGCTGTTAAGAAATTCAGTTGTTAAGCAAAACCATCAAAACACCGATTCTATAAGTAACAATATTAAAAAAGGATGATATTTCTCATGAAAAAATCAGTCTGCTTATTAGTATGCGTCTCAGCCGTTCTTTTCTATGCGGGTTGTTCCACTAGTTCTGATAATGCCAGCAGCGCCCCGTTTTCGGTAACGGCGTTTGTCGGTGAAACGTCTGCTTCTTCCTATGCGGATAATCCAGCGATATTCGAAAAGACGAATTATATTGACCTCATATTCAGCGAAGAATTTGATTTCAGTTCAATAAGCGGGAACACATATCTTTATCTTATTGGTGGCACCGGCGAACCTGTGCCCCTGGATGCTGAATTTACAAGCCTCTCACCAGCCATCGTTCGAGTCTCGCTTTCAAGCGGTGATAATTTCATAGCAGGGAATGAATATGAAATCATAGTCAAGTCCGGCGCCTCATCCTCCTCGGGAAAAACACTGTTTAAGGAGTATAAGGGCTATTTTACGGTCGGGATTTCTTTCGGTGTTCATTCAGGCTGTCAGGAACTGGGGGGAGAGAGGAAGCAGATTGTCGTTATAAGCGATATGCATCTCGGGGATTTGAGAGCGCAGGATGAGAATTACGGCTGGCAGATCGCGAACAGAATCCACCTGGAGAATTTCCTTCTTCAGTTGAGGGTCAACCCGACGGTAAAGGAACTGGTCATAGCCGGAGACATGTTTGACGAATGGGTATGCCCGATGGAATATGAGACATTCAATGGCAAAGACGAGAACGATTTCTTCAATGATATCTGCGACGCTAACGAGGGCATAGTAGACGCCCTCAACGGCATAATCGAGGATGGAGACATAAAGGTTACATATGTTCCCGGAAACCATGACATGCTTGTGACAAGGGCCGATATGGATGAGAGGTTCCCGGGAATCAACAATGCCAGGGATGATGTGGGCGGCGTCAACTCTGGGCTGGGTTCGTACATTCCGGACGGCCGTTCCGAGATCGTTATAGAGCACAGCCACAGGTATGACTTCTTCAATTCCCCTGATTCGGTTTCGAATGCAGGTGTTACCGGACAGCATACGATTCTTGCGCCGGGCTTTTTTGTAACGAAGGATTCGGTAACATCTTTGAGGCAGCATCCTCAGGAAGAGTTTGTTCCCAATGAACTGTTCGGGAACGGGTTGTCCGGGGGAACCGGCAGCGGCATTCCGATAGACCTCTATCAGGCAGCATGGATACCCATACTTATAAAATACCCGACGAATTTCGGCTGGGAAGAAAAATCATTCAATACCGGCATTGACGGCTTCACGGAAACCTACAGCTACAAGGATGTGATAGGTAGCAATACAACCGACGACCGGATTATTTACAAGGACAACGCAAAGGCCGCGAACTGGGATAATCTTCAGACAATCAACAATGTCCCTGAACATATTGCCGTATTGATCGCCATTTTAAACGGTGTGTACGATCCGCTGATGGATCTCATGAGTGAAGAGTATTTTTCTCACGATGGCTGCACGAAAAGGATAGTGGTGTTCGGACATACGCATAAGGGTATGTTGTCTCTCATGACCAACAGCTATCTGAAAAAGATCGGTAAGAATTCGCATTCGATCTATGCCAATACCGGGACATGGGTTGATAAGGTCGCATCCGGCTACCCTGAGCAGAGCTTCGTTGTAATAACGCCTTTTGACAATATCGAATTTGTGGATCTTTATTCGTATAACAACGGGAGTCCGATAAGAAAGGAGGGACGCTGCATATCTCTGTCGAGATAAAGACCGACATGGCGTGATAACTTCGCATCTCTGTGTCACTTCCTTGTCTCGTCACTGCGGCGTACAGCAATGTACGCCTCATTCCTCGACTGCGTCGCTTCTTGACCTGCATCGTTCTGACGCCATGTCATTTCATTTATCATTATTATTGTAACCTTACTGCTATAGCTTTTTCTTGCATGAAGAGGTGCCTTACACCTATACTTTTCTCAATAAAAAGCGACTGACACTTTACTAATTTATGTTGAAATCTTTTGCACAAAAATTGTGTATATTGTTTTTTACATCAATGTTTTTTTTTCGATTTATTAGCCATCGCTCTTTCCAATGATTAACTAGCTCATCTAATGTGTAGTTTAAATAATGAGGTTTTTTTTGGTTACCGTTCAGGAACTCTTTAAAGTTATCTGCCAGAGGTATAGCGTATATTTGTCTTTTAAAAGAGTGATTAAGTAAAAGATCGGAATTAAATCCAAGAATGTCAGCAGCAGTACGAATTACACGCATTCTCCATATTGGGCCATCGCCGAATTTATTAGTAACATCGATATTGTTATTTCGAAGCAACTCGCGCATTGCTTCGAAAGTTTCGTCTGTTAAATGCAAGGTTCCGAAACCTTTAGTTTGTCCAATTGGTATATATAACAAGTTATTATCTATTTTGATGCGATTATATTGAGAGCTTTTCCCGTACAGACTAGTTGTAAAAAGACAAGCAAGATCATTTGCTTTACGTTTGGAGATATTAGTAATCGTATCTTTATATTTTCGCTTATAAATGTTTCTGACCTCGTTCGATGCAATTATGTAAGAAATGAGCTTACCACCCAAAAGATGATTATAAGGTGGCAAGGCCCCTAATACATAGGCATCCATTGTATAAACCAAGTTTTTTGTGCGAGTTTCCTTGTTCCAACCAATCCAGTTATCACGGTCCGGAATATGAACAATTGAACTCCCAAGAGCAGCAATTCCTATTAAAGGTTTATTTGGTAATGCATTATCACGGATTAAAAGTTTAATTCTTCTTCCTACATAGTCGCTGTAAGGCGAAGACCAGTAATAACGAAAGATACGAAATAGGTCGAATTGTTTTTGTTCTTCACATACCTCAATCATTGGCTCAATCTTAGATTCCCACACCAAATGACCATCTGCTAAATTATGCCTTGCTAATAAAATATTTTCAGTTATCCACTTTTTATTTTTTTGTATGGATTCTTGTCTTTTAATCTGCATCGAATCCTTAACGATTTGCTTGTTATAAAAAGATGGAGGGGTAAAGGAAATCCGATTAGTATTTGTTTTCATTTCCCATCCCAATCTTAAAAGATCACGAACTATTAGAAGTTTAACCCTATCTTCAGAAGATTCTGTAAATATTGGAACATCAGGTTTATGTTCTGAAATAAGCCTGTGTAATTGACTATTATGTTTTAACTTTAAGTCTAGCATATCCTACTTAACGAACTTGGATTCTTTGTAAACTATGTTCTCAATAAGCTTTTCGAATTCGGTGACTCTTACAGGCAAAGCAAAAGCTTGATCGGAAGATACCATGTAAAGGTTTCCAGGAATTGTTTCTCGTTGGATAAAATTTGCAATTACTCCATCGTAGTTTATATTCGACTTAATCAAAGCTCGAATATCATCTGAATTTCCCATATGAAAAGTAAAGAAGTTCTCTGCTTGTGTTCTTATTTCTTCGGAGATCGCTGATGGACGCTGGGTAATGGCAACCACACCTAATCCAAACTTTCTACCTTCTTTTGCTACTCTGACAAACGGATTTGCATTAGATTTGACAAATTCCTCAGATAATACATTCTGTGCTTCTTCAACAAAAATAACTGTATTGATAACCTTTTCAGGGTTGTCAGATGTGAAATTTTCCTTGTTATTATCAAACAGTTTGCGAACAAATATTGTAGAAATTATGCTCGCATCCATATTGTCTTTAAGTGATAAATCAATAATAATGGTTTTCCCCTGTTTTAAATATTCAAAGACTTTTTCTACAAGGTCTGAAGAATTTGAATGTATACCTTTGCCTTCATCAATGAGGTGTCTAATTCGTTTTCTAATGGCCATGATGGTTTTCCTGGCACTAACATCCTCTTTAGGCATACCTTTACTGTCAAGTTTTACTTCACCAAAAAAGTCGGCAAAATCTGTATGAAGTCTTCCTGGGTTTGAAACATACTGGTCGATATTTTTTATAAAATCGCCAACACCTTCTTCATCCAAATATAACAAAAATGATTTCATAACTTCGGAAAAACCCGCTCCAAAATTCAGGATATCCCCAACTGTGAGGTTGTTATGCATGTTCAATAGTACTTTGCCACCAAATATAAAACGTTTATTGTTTTTGTACTCATTCGGAAGTTCCTTATCTGTATAAACAACAACATTGTTTCTTATGGCCGGGTCATCAATATCCCCAAGCCCATATGTTGACAGACCCCTCAGGAAATATTCACCATTTAAATCAAAGATAAGCTTTCCGTAATGGGTATCTTCTGTCATATTGCGTAGGAGTACTTTAACCAAATTTGTTTTACCGAAACCAGATTGTGCAAATATCATAGTTCTTTTGTTACGTAATTTATCTATCTTGAACAGTATATGCCCTTTATCTTTGAATACATTTTCCCCTATGCAAAGGTGCCCTATTGGCGCACCATTTTCATTTGCCTTGTTCAGGATTGACTCTATTTCACGTTTGTTCAAATGCCTTGCAATATATGAAACTGTAGGTAATTTACGAACAGCTGTTGTAAAGTTTATTGATGTTCCAGTATCAGTGTAAGTTCCAAGAATTCTAACTTTATAAGTATAACTGAACATCTTTTGTTTATCACGTTCAGAAAGTTCCCTTTCAGCAATTCGGGCATAATGAACGGCAATTAGCGTTTTGTCTTGAGATTTAAAAATGGGATCTTCATCATAAATTTCAGCCTCAACGCGAGCGAGGAATTTAGTGCTTCCTTCGTCTTTGGGTGTCAAGACAATAAAATCACCTGTTTGGGGACTAGCTTTGGCATCTTCATAAGAAGAGTAAATAAGTAAAGCATCTTCCGTGGTCTTCTGGCCATACAGAACACCAAAATCAGCTTGCTTACTCAAGTTTTGCCTCCTATTTAGAATCTGTCATGTGTGTCTAAGAATAAGTTTTCAATATCAATATGATCCATTCTTTGATCTTTATACAGTGAATATTTCAATCTATTAATAATTTCTTCTTTGAAGTTTTTTTTAAGAGAGATGAAGTTGTGGACTTCAGCTAAGGGGTAAGGATATCCTAAAATGTAATGTTCTTGAGTCAGTCGTGTCAGCTCTTTGAATATCAATGCAAGCTCTGTTTTGTCGCGATCCAATACAGAACCTTCAATTCCAGGAATTGCGTCAAAGATATTTACATCAATTATGACCCAGTCAAAATTTTGAAGTTTTTCAACATAATCTAAACGAGCAGCTACAAATAGACCGAAACCACGTCCGCCATGTATTCCTTTTTTAACAAACATCTCACCTTGGTATGAAGCTTTTAAGACTGGTGTTGGCACTTCAAACCAGCAACACAGTTTTTTTCTCTTTGGATCTTTCTCAGTAAATGGATATTTATATTTAAGCTGGTCTTGAAGGTAGTCATCTATCTGTTTGAATGTATAAGATAGCTCCATCTTTATAGGAGATTGTTTTGTTATAGAAATGGTCTTAATTCCTTTTTCATGAAGATATTTTCCCAACCGAACCAAATATTCTTGTTTAATTTGAAGCGGACGAAGTGTTCCATCTCGGAGTATAAAATCACCTGGTTTTGTATGGTTGAGTTCTGCGACTTCAAGGATAAGAGAGATTTCAAGAATTTCCTGACAAAATGAAAGGAGTGTCGATAAGTTAACGCAAATCTTTTCTTTGTCATATGCAAAAATATTTTCAGGGGTATCTCCTGGTTTTTCTGCCCAAAATTCGAGTAATCGTTTAACCGGCTTTATGTTTAGCAATTCATCATATATTGCACAAAGATGATCTTGGCTGGTTACAAGTATATTTTCAGGATAATATGCTTGTCCCAGGATTATAGGATCATCAAGCGAATTCATACGAACTTGCTTACCATATTGGTAGCAGATATATCCAGCAGTATACATAACAATAGCCAAACCATTATAAAACTGTTCACTATTGAAACTTCCATCAATTGCATAAAAGCTTCTATCTGTATTGTCGATCTCGTTGAATGGGGTAATTTCAAATATTTGTGGCGTTTCAATATTATCTTCAACGCCTATGGGATTGATGTTGTAATTTTTATTGCTTCTACTGTTTATATGTTTTGCAACCGCTTCTATTGCATTATCTGGAATTTCTTTTCGTGACATGATTAATTACCTTTTTAATCATAGTTATTTGTTGAGACAAATATGAAAAATCAAATATAATAATTTAAAATAGTACCATATTATCTTAATATTCGATATTATATTTCGATTCATTATTAATAAATTTTATATTGTGGGCATTTTGGTTCTCCAAATACTACTCACCCTCAATATTAAAATCCAAACTTCAATTTCACAAGATTTTCAGCAACGAACATTTGACTTAAGGCCTTGAGAAGGGTAAATTGCTTGAGTCATTTGGTAATACCACCTGCCACAAAATAGGATATCAGAAAGGAGAATTTATGAGTGACTATGATGTGATTGTCATCGGCGCAGGATGCGGCGGGCTCAGTGCAGGGGCGCTGCTTGCAAAAAAGGGATGTAAGACGCTTGTGCTTGAGCAGAGTTCCCTTGTGGGCGGATGCTGCTCCACGTTCGAGCAGGAAGGTTTCAGTTTCGACCTCGGTGCATCCATTCTCGAGGACGTGGAAGTGATCAACTGGTGCTTCGAGAGGCTTGGAACTTCCGTCTTCAAGGAAACGGAAATGATAAAATGCGATCCCATATACACGGTCATACTGAAGGACGGGACCAAGATCACATATCCCCTGTCCAGCGAAGAGACCGCAAAACTGATCGGAACGATCAGCCCCGAAGATGAAGACGGCTGGAGGAGATACGCCGACTACATGAAGGCATTCCTCGATGCGGCGTTCAAGGGCTTCTTCCTCTCACCCGGCAACACGCTGACAGACATGGCCATGATGTTCGTAAGGACGCCAGCACTGCTCAAGTTTTTCCCGCTGTTTGCCACGAACTATCAGTCGGTTCTGGAGAAGTTCTTCAAGAGCGACAAGATTATGGAATCGATCGCATACCAGAGCTATTTCTTCGGGCTTCCGCCCGAACTCGGCCCGGGCCACAGCGCCATGATCCCCTATTCAGAACATGAAGGGGTCTACTATACGAAAGGCGGGATGAAGGGCATACCCGAGGCGCTCGTAAAATGCGGACAGAGGCTCGGCATGGAGCTGAGGCTTAATACACTTGTAAAGAAAGTGATTGTAAAGAACGGTCGTGCGGTGGGTGTCCAGCTTGGTGACGGGACTGAGATTACCGCCAGGCTCATAGTCTCCAACATCAACGCCAGGCAGCTCTATACCGACCTGATCGGCCTTGAGCATCTGCCGTGGCTGGCCCAGGTGGGCGTGAAAAGCTATCGATATGCAATGGCCACACCCATGATATATCTTGGCGTGGATTATGAGCCGCCGCTCGACAGCCACCATACGATAATCACGCTGCCTGTCGCTGAAACCAACAAGTTCTGGAACGATTACTATCTGAAGGGACTCTTCCCGACCGAGCAGTATGCGATAATAAGCTATACGTCCAAGACCGACCCCGGGCTCGCACCCAAAGGCTGCAACATTATCGTGCTCACGCTTTCGCCCGGCCCGTATAAGCTTCAGGGCAAGGACTGGGACGAGGCAAAGCCCGAGATAATGGACCGCGTAATAAGATTCATGGAGAAGAAGTGCATCCCGGGTCTTGAAGAGCACATAAAGGTGGCCAGCTTTTCAACACCCAGGGATTTCGAGAGAAGGCTCTTATCACCCGAAGGAGCCATATATGCGCTCAGGCAGGACCTGATGTCCTCCATGGTGTTCAGACCTGCTGCGAAGTCGAAGAACATAAAAGGTCTTTATCTGACAGGTGCATCCACACATCCCGGAGGCGGCGTTCCAACGGTTATAGCTTCAGGTATGATAGCCGCAGACCTTATTGAAAAATATGAAAACTGAGCGAGGTGAAATATGAAATGCAAACTGCTTTCTATTGCGGTTCTGGCTGCCGGCTTCGTCTGCTGGTCAAGACTTTCTGATTCCAAGAAGAGATTTTACAAAGACCTGATAAGGCAGGTTCCTTATATTATTCCAAGATATTTTGTCTGAAAATCCATGCGGGCCGGGGCGATATCCCGGCCCTCGGTTAAAATTCCACTGAAGCTATGCGGCGGCCTACGCCGATTTTATCTGGATTTTTTTCTGCTGCTCTACAGGCTTTGCGACCTTGGGCAGCGTGATGTTGAGGACGCCTTTTTTGAATGTCGCGTCGATCTTGTCGTGCTCGACTTCGGAAGGTATCTGGATCGTCCTGCTGAAGCTGCCGTAGCTCCTTTCGGAATAGTAGGTTTCCTTTCCTTTTTCTTCCTTTTCCTGGGTCTTCTCTCCTTTAATGGTGAGGATGTCCTTGGAAAGGTTGACCTCGATGTCTTTTTCCTCGAGTCCGGGTAGTTCGGCCGTAACCTTGATCTCTTTCTCGTCTTCAGTCATGTCGATTTTCGGGTTGAACGCTCCGAATTTTTCGTCAAACGGTGTGACCTCGAAGCCGCTGAAGAAATCGTCAAAGAGGTTGTTGAGCGCCCTCTGGAAGGTTACCGCCGGGTTCTCTCCGGTTTTTGCCAAATTGCCTGATCTTCCGAATCTAAATGGTGACAGATATCTCATGATTTTTACCTCCTTTTCTTAAAGATATTTCTTAGCCTGCCTGTATGGCGATTTTTCTTGTCTTGACAGGTTCGGCCTTCGGGAGAACGACCTTAAGGACGCCATCCTTCATGCTGGCCTCGATCTTTTCCCTGTCGATCTCGTCGCTAAGGGTGAACTGCCTGTAATAATCGCCGATTCCGTATTCGATATATGTCGCCTTCCTCTGGCCGTAGATGCTTTCATCGACGCCTGCCTCAATCGTCAGAATGTCCTTCTCCAATGTTATATTTACCCTGGATTCGTCAGTGCCGGGCATATCGGCCAGAAGGTAGAGGCTATCGTTCGTTTCATAGATATCCACCCTGGGCATGTATGTACGCGAATCTTTGGTCCTTTCCGCACCTGCCGTTTTCGTTTCGGTTTTTGCAGTTATTTCTTCAGCCATACTCATTCACCTCCGTTTATTCGGTTGTCCTTACATTTATTTTTCTGGGTTTGTCCGATTCCGCCCTGGGCAGCGTCAGCTTGAGTATTCCCTTGTCATACAGTGCTTCGATTTTACTGCTGTCAACATTGTATGGCAGCTTTACGGTTCTGTTGAAGCTTCCGTATGCGCGTTCGTTTCTGTGCCATTTCTCTCCTTCCTTCAGGTCAACGGGTTTTTTCTCCGCCTTAAGAGTAAGCATGTCCCCCGCGACGGTAAGGTCGATCTGGCTTGCTTCAATCCCGGGAACTTCAGAAGTTACGACTACATCGTCTCCCGTCACATAAACATTGACAGGAGGGTAGGCCTGTCTTCCTCTTGAGAAAATCCTTCCCATATCCTGATCAAAATCCTGAAATTCTCTAAATGGATTTAGTATTGTAAACATCTTCTACACCTCCGTGATTTTTTTCTGGGATATATTTAGGGTCGTAATTTATCGATTTCAAGAGATACACGGATGTAGTAGTATGCCGGAAAATAAAATTTCAGGAGGCATTTAAATGAAAGAATTAAAACTGATTTCAAGGGTTTCTTTTGGACTGGCGATACTTCTCGTGTTTGTTTTTTCGGGTTGTGCAACCACATCAAAACCGGGAGCGGTTGTTGTTGAACAGATAACTCATACGGCAACCGTAGTGAATATCGACACTGCAAAAAGGGTTGTTACGCTTAAAAGGGAAGACGGAAGCGTACAGAGCTATGTGCTGGGCGATAATGTAAAGAACTTTGACCAGATAAAAGTGGGAGACATCGTCAAATCATCCGTGATCGAGTCAGTTGCAGTTGCTGTAAGAAAATCTGATGAAAACCCAGATGCGACAGTCAGCAAATCGGTGAGCGTGGCTGCAAGGGGTGAAAAGCCGAGCATGACCCTTACAGACACATTCGAAGTGGTGGCAAGGGTAACATCAATCGACATGGATAAAGGAACGATTACGATCAGTACGGTGAGCGGCGAAACCAAGACATTCCCGTTTGATAAAAGTGTGGGCAAATTCAGGAATATCAAAGCAGGCGACGATGTAATCCTCAACATAAGCGTTGCGGTCATGATTGCAGTCGAAGCCCCGGCACCTGTCGGGCCTCCTGCTCTTTAGAACAAAAATTCAGGATGCGGCACATGTGCCGCATCCTTATATCCATCTTGAGAAATCCATCTTAATAAAGCCTTGATTATTAAGCATGAGACCTTTATTAAATAATGAGTCAGGGTTTTATGATTCTTTTAAAAAAATTCAGAGAGGTCCTTATCAGTGGAGAAAAGTATACATGACATGATCATTATCGGCGGGGGACCGGCAGGGCTTACAGCTGGCATATATGCGGCAAGGGCCAGCATGGATGTCATCCTTATAGAAAGCACATTTTCTCCAAGCCTTATAACCATAACCGACTGGGTGGAAAACTATCCCGGGTTTCCCGAAGGCATAGGAGGGTTTGATATCGTTGAAAAGTTCAGACAACAGGCTGTTAACTGCGGTTTGAAATCGGCTTTCGGTGATGTGAGCGGAATTGTCCGGGAATCCGTTGACGGTTATCCTGTCTGGAAGGTCATTGCGGATGAAGACTATTTTGCCCATGCAGTCATATTTGCAACAGGGGCGAACCATGCAAAACTCGGCTGCCCGGGAGAGGTGGAATTTACAGGGAAAGGCGTTTCATACTGTGCAACCTGCGACGGACCTTTTTACCGGGACAGGGAGGTCGTCGTTGTCGGCGGAGGTGATACCGCAGTCCAGGAGGCTATTTTCCTGACAAAATTTGCATCGAAGGTTACACTTGTCCACCGCAGGGACAGCCTCAGGGCGACAGCCGTACTGAGGGAAAGGGCCATGGCAAATGAAAAAATAGTGTTTGAACTCGATTCTATCGTCGAATCTGTTTACGGGGACAAACTTGTAGAAGGCATTGTTCTCAAAAACAAGAAAACCGGGACAAATAAGAATCTCCGTACGGATGGCGTGTTCATATTTACCGGCCTTATTCCGAACACACAGCTGCTCAAAGGCATAGCGGAACTTGATGCAAACGGTTATATTATAGTTGACGGCGACATGAGGACAACCGCTCCCGGCATCTTTTCATGCGGTGACTGCAATAAAAAACTGCTCAGACAGGTTGTAACTGCATGCGGGGACGGCGCAACGGCCGCTTTTTCGGCCCAGCACTACGTTGAAGATATTCATGGAACCGCCTATGAGGGAAGAAAGAAATAAACTTTTTTGGAGGAAGGTATGGACAGTACAAATGAAATGCCAGATACCCCGCTTGTTTTAACGGATTCGAACATTGATGAAACGATTAAAAAATATCCCTTTCTGGTTGTAGACTGCTGGGCTCAATGGTGCGGTCCGTGCCGGATGCTCGGCCCGATCATTGAAAGCCTTGCAAAGAAACATCAGGGTGATATCGTATTCGGTAAGCTCGACGTCGATACTAATCCGGCAACTGCCGGAAAATACGGGATCCGCACGATACCTAACCTGATCGTTTTTAAAGACGGCGCAAAGATGGGCGACATTGTCGGGGCCATGCCGGAAGGAATGCTCATAAACGAGATAAATAAATACAGATAGGTTTCAATTATTCGAAAAAGGAACATATGATCACTCATTCATCATCATGGCGAATCAGGGGAAGAGTTGAAGACAATGCCATCCCCGGACTCGATTTTTCGCCGGTCTTTACATCCCTTTTGAAAATGAGGGGAATAAGAACTTATGATGATGCTATGAGGTTCATATCTCCGAAACTGAACGATATGAAAGATCCCGTTTCAATGTCAGGGATCGAAATCGCCTGCGAGAGATTGGCCAGCGCCATCATCAATAAGGAAAAAATCGGGGTTTTTACTGATTATGATGTCGATGGCGTATGTAGCGCCGCACTTCTTCACAGATTTTTCATAAAGCTGGGCATTCCGGCGCCGATAGTATTTATTCCCGACAGGACCATTGACGGTTACGGGCTTAATATCAGGGGGATAGACATCCTTCATGGCCAGGGTGCAACGCTTATCATAACTTCTGACTGCGGCATTAACTCATCTGCCGAGGTTAATTATGCAAAGAAGCTGGGCATAGATGTTATTGTAACCGATCACCATGAACCCGAAGGAATATTGCCAGAGGCATTGAGCATAATAAATCCGAAACAGGAAAGCTGCCCGTTCTATGGTGAAGACCTTTGCGGGGCAGGTGTTGTGTTTCACCTGATAATCGCGCTCAGGGCCCATCTCAGAAAAATGGGTTTTGAAAATCTGCCGAATTTGCGTGAAGACCTCGATCTTGTCGCAATGGCTACAGTAGCTGATGTGGTATCGCTCTCGGGTGTCAACCGCATATTGATAAAAGAGGGTCTTGTGGTGCTGAATTCCCATGAACGCGCAGGGATAGCCGCTCTGGCGAAGGTCTCCGGAATCAACCGTGAGGTTTATGCCCATGACCTCGGGTATATACTCGGCCCCCGTATCAATGCGGCCGGCAGGATTTCGGACGCAAGGAAGGCATTCGAACTTCTCACAACCGATGATGAGGTTACTGCGAACCGGATTGCATCCGAACTGCACCTATTAAACCAGAGAAGGCAGTCCGAGGAGCAGAAGGTTCTGAAAGAAGCCATATCAATGGTTGAAGTCAGGCCTCATCTTCCAAAGGTTATCGTTGTTGCAGGGACAAGCTGGCATACCGGTGTTGTGGGCATCGTGGCGTCCAGGCTTTCAGAGCGCTATCAGAGACCCGCGGTGGTGATTTCCATCATTGACAATATTGGCAAAGGTTCAGGAAGATCGGTTGAAGGCGTCGATCTTCATGCCGCCATTAATGAATGCTCCCATCTACTGCTCGGGTGCGGCGGTCATAAGATGGCGGTTGGCCTTACCATCGACGCAGACAAGATAATTCATTTCGCAGGCTCGCTCGAGGCAGTAGTATCCAAAATAAGGCCCTCTGAATCGAAAATCGAAGTCGATATGAGAATATCACCTTCAGATATAACCCCGGGGCTTCTTAAGGAGCTTGAGATGCTTTCTCCATACGGGGACGGCAATCCCGAACCGGTCTTCATGATGTCGGGCATGGAGGTGCTCAGTTCCAAGAAGCTTGAAGGTTCACAGGTAAAGTTCATGCTTCAGCATTCAGGCAGGGTATTTCATACGCTCGGGTACACGGTAAACGGCAATGGAAACAGCCTGTCAAAAAAACTCGATATTGCTTTTTCGCCGGTGCAGAGACGCATTAACGGTCATAGTTATCTTTATCTGGCTTTGAAGGCGCTTTCACCTGCTTAGCGATCCTTTCGGCAAGCGATTTCTGTTCCTTAATCTGTGAGGATACTACCGGGCCTATTTCAAGCGGATTTTCAAGAAGCCTCGGCTTTCCTAAAATGATGAGCAGTATGATGCAAATCAGGAGGCTCAAATAAACGGCAGCCACTTTTATCCTGCGGATGGCCTCCTCCTTTGCAATAGTCTTGTCCCGTTTATCCATCGAACCTCTCGGGAAGACCTCTACGATTCCCGCTTCGATCAGTTTTACGATGGAAGCGAGCGCTTCAAAGGGCAGTTCAAGCGACTGATTTATTATGTCCTGTACGGTTTTTTCACCGTCAATCAGGTTGTATATGACAACATCGATACTGTTTAGATCATATCTTATGCTTATCTCCTGGGTAAGGGGTGTTATGGCTATAGGGCAGTAATCCAGAGGTGGCGTTTTGGGTCTTATGATAGGGAGCTCGTCTATGATCCTCAATGTATCCAGCACCACCCCTTCTGTAGGCAGGCTGCATGCCATCATGCTCTCTGTGTTTATATCACGGTCTTCAAACCTGTAATTTCCATCCTCCCACTGGAAAACATCCAGCATCGTATTCCTGAAAATGATAATGGAAGCCTTATCTAAAATATTCTCTTTAATGATGCCCTTTGAAATAAGGTAATCATACCAGGCGCCCTTGTTTCTTTTCTGGTTTTCAATCGAATCTCTCAGTTCTTTTTCATTTATAAATCTTGCTTTCAAAAGGATATCCATCCTCGGATCGAATTCCCATTTATCCGAAGAAACACCCTGTATGATCCCGTCCCTGAAAGCTACTGTTATGGTCTCTTTTGTGGACGTAAGGACCAGGAGACCTGTTTTTATCTGCTGGGATATAAGCTGGAATATGTCGGTTATACCAAAACCCTTTAATGTGCCGATCAGTGCCATTTTATATTCCTTTCTTGACAGGTGGGTATCTGAAGGCAATCAGGTACAGTAATATTAAAGCCGCGATACCGGTCAAACGGAAGTAAAGGATATAATGAGAGCCTGAAGGCATGAATGAATACATGAACATTCCGCCTGATATTGCCAGTATTATCCCGAAACTGAAAATGAACAGCATCACCAGGGACCTAATTGTCCTGTTTGCAATGAGCGAGCCAAGACCGGGCAATATCATCTCGAATCTGGTGGTTTTACGTCTGTTGAGAATACCGAAATTTCTTATCTCCTGCAGCTTGTGATGGACAACGATATTGTGCTGTTTCCTGCTCCGGGTTTCAATCAGATTGCACTGCAGGCATATGGGGTAACCCTTTGATGTAACGGCCCCCATGTAGAAATGATTGCCGCATTTTGAACATTTTTTAGTAAATCTGTCCCTGGGAATATATCCGAGGAACAGAAAGCAGACGAGCATTATTATACCGGCCCATGGCGCCCAGGAAGGCTTCAGCAGACCGATTGCCGATTTCCAGAGTTCATCAGCCGCCAATGAAGCTTCGGTTGAAGATCTCATCTGTCTTCTGAACATGTCTTTAAGGGGTGTCTTCTTGTAGACGTACATCGGATATGTGTTCCGCGAAAGGAGTCTGCTGGCCTCTCTCGGATCGATCGCCGTCATTTTTTCAACCTGCCTGTCGGCTTCAAACAGATTGAAGATATCAAGATAGGCCCTGCTCAGATTGAAATAATAGACAACTTCCCCTGGGTCTAGCTTGGATGCATTATCAAATGCGGTTACAGCCTCATTTATTTTCTGTTGCGCGGCGAGGACAATGCCCATTGTATTGTAGTAAATGGAATCATTGGGGCTATTTGCTATACAGCGGCTCAAAAGCGCGATGGCTTCATCATATTCCCCGATCCTGATTTTCGAAATGGCCAGTGCATTGGCCGGATCCGAGTCGTTCTTGTTTTTGTTCACCCAGTTTGACAGATATGCGATGTCATCCTGATTTTCCATGCTCTCTTCAACAAGAAATATCTCTTTGTCGGCCTGAGTTGATGCATATGTAATCAGTTTTCCTCCGATGCCGGAAAGCAGGCCCGAAATCATGAAAAACATGAACAGGATGACGATAACCTTTTTTTCAGCCCTGTTTATATAACCGCTGAATATGACCGCCCACCATATCGTGAACCATAGAGGTCCCGCATCCAGGAATAAAGGCAGAGACAGTATCATTGCAAACCACAGCTTTATCGCTATGTCGGGCACATTACTGTCTGAAATTGTTTTGAAGTCATTCAGAAGATATGAGGCATATTTTATGGTTATGCATAATCCGAAGAGGAAGAACATAAGCACCGCACTTGTCAGAAATAGAAAATACAGGTTTCCTGAAAGTGCTGCTGCATCGGGCCATAAAATCCAGGACGGGTCGCTGAAAGACAGGGCCTTGAAAGTTGATATAATAGGGCCCTGCGGCATGTTCAACCTTCCGGTACAATCTTATCCAGTTTGATTGCCATATCCATGATATATATCTTATCGTCATTTTCTATTTTTATTTTAACGGGGAGATTGAATGCATTGGCGGAAATGATGCTCGGCGTGCCTGTACTTACAATCCTGATTCTCCCGCCGGTGAATCCGGAAGATGCCTGAACAGGTTCTTCAGCCGCAAGGTCGACAAGGTCTTCAGGGATCACTCTGCCCGAGGCTGTGTCGCCTTCTTCGGCTCCGGCATGCGAAACTTTTGGAGCTGCCGGGGGTTCCTTATCCGGTTCTGCGGTTGAGGGCCGGACAGCCTGGAAGCCTGACTGAAATTTCTTCTGCTGCGGGCCTGCCCCTTTTTCAATATGCTGCAGCACCATCTTTGTAATCAGGGTGAGCGTTTCAAGAACGCCTATGCCCGATGTCGCCACCGCCTCGGTTGAAGGATAGCCATCGGGGTTCATTATCTGGTTCATTTCCGCAACCGATATCACGTCCTGAAGGTCTCTCTTGTTGTATTGAATGACAAGCGGTAACGTTTTAATGCTCTTTCCGTAATAGTTCAGGTTCTCTTCAAGATTATTGAGGCTTTCGATATTCTCCTCCATCTTGTCTCTCTGGGAGTCCGCCACGAACACTAGCCCGTCGACGCCTGTCAGAACAGCCCTTCTTGTCGAATTGTAATAAACCTGTCCGGGAACCGTATAGAAATGGAGCCTGGTCTTGAAACCTCTGACATTTGCAATTTCTATTGGAAGGAAATCGAAAAAGAGTGTCCTGTCGGCTTCAGTTGCAAGAGATACCAGCTTTCCTTTCTGCTCAGGCTTTATTCCTGTGTATATGGATTGGATATTGGTTGTTTTTCCGCAAAGCGATGGACCGTAATAAACAATTTTAGCCGAGATCTCCTTCTTGAGGTAATTGATTACAGCCATAAATCAGCCTCCATCGGACAGTTTCTTGATTTCACTTTCCACATTCTTGAAATCCTGCCGCTCTTTATGGATTTCCTTGAATATCGCGAGAGCCTTCTTTGAATCACCCATGGCTTTGTATGTCTGGGCCACCTCGTAAAGGACACCTATCTTCATCGACATTGTCAGATTTTCAATTATACCGCCGTCATGAAGCGATTTGAGGGATTCTTCAAAGCGTCCGGCATCCCTTAAGCAGATGCCGAGCATCACGTAGGAATCAAAGAGTTTTTCTCCGGTATTTATAACTTTCCGAAAGGCTTCGATTGCTTCGTCGATAAGCCCTGTCTCCCTGTAGGCCAGTCCCATGTTGTAAAGAAAAAGCGCATCACCCTTGCTTTCATCCGGGGCATTTTCTTTGATTGCGTTCAGGACGGTACCGATATCGATGTCTCCCTGGACCTGTGTGTTTTCATCTATGTTGAGCTCTTCGATCTCCTTGTCCAGTTCCTTGTTGAGGTCGAAGAAATCGGCCTTTGGTTTAATTTCCGGTGCATTGGAGGCAGGCATGGGTTCATTCATTGCTGCTTCCTTGACATTAAAAGTCTCGACTTTCTTGAGCATATCGGCATGGGCCGGCGAGATTTCGGCTGCACTCTGAAGGCATGCCATTGCCCTGTCGCTGTCGCCTTTCTTTTCATAATATTCGGAAAGCTTGACATACTGGGCGGCGGCTTCCCTGGGGAACCCCTGAACCTTGTAGAGTTCCGCCAGTCTTTCCAGCGGCTTTTCCCAGTTGGGATGTATTTTCTCCGCCTGCTTGTAGAGGGCGATCGATTTGGGATAAAAACCTTTGGACTTGTAGAAGTCCCCCAGCTTTATATAGATATCCGAGGCGTTGGTCGTATCATTCGCTTTAAGATACAAGTCGCCGAGCTTCTTCAGCAGGTTCGGATCGTTAGGACGGCTTTCGAGAGCCGCCTGACAGTCGTCGATTTCCTTTGAAGGCTTCTTCTTTCCAAGAAGAGAATCAAAAAAACCCATCTTTTTGCACCTTTCTTATAAATAACATCTCTGTATTAGGGTTAATCGGTGAAGAAAAGCGTAAACTTTAGAAATATTTTATATTTGGATTCTTTTATATCTATATAATATGGCGGATAAATTGTTGTCTGCCGAATCAAATCAACTGCTTGCATGAACATGTAAAAATCATTAACATGGCTGCAAATGAGATATGTCCATCCCGTACTTTTCGAAGAGGTTAATGCCATAGGCGGACATTATACATTTGTAAAAGAAGGGACCCTTCTTATAAAAAACCGTAAAGTTTTATATTATGTCGGGCTTGGCTCGATTGATACTTCCTGCTGCGGTGTCGGCGGGTGCATATATGCATATGTCCCGGGTTATATTATTGAATCCGGTGTCAGTGAAAATGAGGCAGATGGAAGAAGTATCTCCGAAATATCGGCTGTCGAAAGAGAAGGGCGTGCTGGCATTGCCGATATCCTGAAACTTTCCGAAAACGTCACCCAGGTTATCTTTATGACGGACAAGGGGTCATCCGAGGCCCTTTTCTGAAACATGAACGAAGAAGTCAATAAGCCCGTTTATGATATCGAGGGAATGCTGGAGAGGTTTGTCTACCATAATGAAGAGAGCGGATGGAGTGTAATAAGGCTTACGGCAAAAAAGAGGAAGACTGTGACCGCCGTGGGCATACTGACCGCGGTGCAGCCCGGTGAAAGCCTCAAACTGAGCGGAAGGTGGGTTCAGAACAAGCAGTACGGCCCGGAATTTCATTTCGATACATGTATCAATATACTGCCCGATACATTGACGGGGATAGAAAAGTACCTGGGTTCGGGCATGATTCACGGCATCGGCAAGGAAATGGCGAAAAGGATGGTAAAGGCCTTCGGCATCAATGTTATCGATGTCATTGAAAATCACCCCAAAAGCCTTATGCGGGTCAACGGGATCGGCGAACACAGGCTTAACTGCATTACTGAAGGCTGGCGCAGGCACAGGGACATCAAGGAGGTCATGATATTTCTGCAATCACTCGGCATCTCACCTGCCTATGCTGCAAGGATTTACAAAAATTACGGAAATGATTCCATAAGGGTGGTCAGGGAGGAACCATACAGAATAGCCACCGATGTCTGGGGCATTGGCTTCAAGACCGCAGACAGGATTGCTGAAAAGCTGGGCATCGGACATGATTCGCCCGAGAGGGCCATGGCGGGCGTTCTTTATGTGCTCGGACAGTTCTCTGAAAAAGGCAATGTATGCTGCCGGGTCAACACCCTTATTGAAATGGCGCAGGAAGAGCTGCAGATAAATCAGGATGTGCTGAAGAAGGCCATTGATAATCTGGTGAGGGAAGGGCAACTTGTAGTTGAAAGGAGGAGCAGTGATAGCTACGCCTATCTGAAATCACTTTTCGTTTCCGAGACAGGCGTCAAAAGGCTTATAGAGTCATTCATCGGACAGCCACAGAAGAAGTTTCCCATCGATATTGCCAGGGCTGTCGCATGGTTTGAAGCGGGTCACAAAATGGAGCTTGCACCTGAACAGCGCGATGCGATTGCGGCTGCCGTTAATGAAAAGATCATGATAATCACAGGCGGTCCGGGGACAGGCAAGACCACTATAATAAGGGCTATAATAGAAATACTTGAGAAAAAGAATCTCGCTATCCAGCTTGCAGCACCGACAGGCAGGGCCGCCAAGAGGATGTTCGAGGCCACGAGAAGGACTTCAAAGACAATCCATCGTCTGCTCGAGTTCAATCCTGCAACCATGCAGTTCGAAAGGAATCAGGAAAAGCCTCTCAAGACCGACCTCCTGATCCTGGATGAGGTCTCGATGGTGGACATCGTTCTTTTCTATCATATCATGAAGGCATTGCCCGCCCCGGCAAAACTCATACTTGTGGGTGATGCGGACCAGCTTCCCTCGGTTGGTCCCGGAAATGTACTGAATGACCTGATCGAATCAAATAGGATCAGGACCATCCATCTGACAAGGATTTTCCGTCAGGCCCGGCAAAGCCTTATAGTCGTGAACGCACACAGGGTAAACAACGGCGAGATGCCTTATCCGAGTTCAAGCTATGGCAGGAATGATTATGAGTTTATAAAAATAGAGGATGCGGAAGAGGCTCTCAATGATATCAGAACGCTTGTAACGGAAAAGATTCCCTCAAGGTTCGGATTCGATCCCGTAAACGACATACAGGTGCTGACCCCCATGCACAAGGGAGTATTGGGGGTTTTCAGCCTCAACCTGATGCTTCAGGCAGTTCTGAATCCTCCGGGTGAAGGCATTTTCAGGGGCGGATACAGGTTCTGCCTGGGAGATAAAATCATGCAGGTCCGCAATAATTATGATCTGGGAATATTCAACGGGGATATAGGAAGGATTACTGCAATCGAAACCGAAACCGGTGAAATCGAAGCGGATTTCGACGGCCGGATTGTGCCTCTCATGTCCGCTGATCTCGATGACATCACGCTTGCCTATGCATGTTCCATCCATAAAGCCCAGGGCAGCGAGTACCCTGCCGTGGTAATAGCCATGCATACCCAGCACTATGTGATGCTTCAGAGAAATCTCCTGTATACAGCGATAACCAGAGGCAGGAAATATGTGGCCGTGGTCGGCAGTTCAAGGGCCGTAGCGCTTGCGATTAAGAATGCCAACACAGCCGTCAGATTGAGCCTTCTTAAAGACAGGCTCAAGATTTAGACCGTTTGATATGGCTTGACTGGTACCGGGTATATGAAATACAACCCAATTTCGTGTGTTTTCAAACTGACTGCAAAATTAATCACTTGATGATTTTTTGGCATCAGTGTTTTCCAGTTAAGAAAGTATTGGAGAAGGTTATATGGTCCAGAAGAAAATGAGGCCTTCAAGGCTGCGTTTTGAGTCCGGCAATTCGCTCAATGGAAAAGGCCATCTGTTGAGTTTGAACAGGATCATGACCGGGTTACTTATTATAGCTGTTTTTCTCGGCTGCTGCACGGAATCTGTCAATGCACAGAATACAATCCTGGCACAAACGCTCGACTTGAGCAAAGGCATGAATCTGTTCGAAGGCGGTTTGTTTAACAGGACAGGTTTTCAGGATGTTCTTAAAAGCACGGACATGCCGAGGTTCACTTTTAAACCTTCTGAACCTGCCCGGGATATACCGTTCGACACTGATGAACCCAGTTTTTTCAGTAAAATGTCCCTGTCTTCAATCGATTCTGAACCTGTGGAACCCATGGCGATGTACTCGAAGATTTCAAATCACTGGCGCAAGTGCTTTCTGTTCAGGACTGAAGATGCCGACCTAGCAAGGCTTCAGTCGCAAACAGGCCTTATGTTCGGAATGGGCCTTGTCGCCGCAGGGATTCTCTGGGCCATGCCGGAAAGTGTATCCAAATGGGACATGGAAGGTGTGACAGCCGGGACCATGCTTCAGAAATGGTGGGACAACGTATCAAGCGGGCCGGTATGGGACAATGACGAATGGTACCTCAATTATATTGCACACCCGTACGATGGGGGTGTTTATTACCAGATTGCGCGAAACTCGGGATACTCTCAGTGGGACAGCTTTGTTTACACCGCTCTGATGTCCACCTTTTTCTGGGAATACGGCTTTGAGGCATTTGCCGAGGTACCCTCGATACAGGACCTCATAGTTACACCTGTCGGGGGATGGTTATATGGAGAGTGGGCATATAGGACGGAAAACACAATTAAATCCAACGATTACAGGATACTGGGTAGCAAGTGGCTGGGATATACCTCTGTGTTCCTGCTTGACCCTGTCAACTGCATCGCCAAGGGTATTAACAGTGTGGCAGGCCATGAGTGGATCATTACCGGTTCCTTCGCATTTATCGGGCCGTCTTATGCAGACAGTCCGAACGTCATAGGCCCGGTATCCATAAACCCTCAGATGCGAATGTCCTTTCATCGTGACTTCTAGCAATACCGGTCCGGCAACACCATTGGGGTATGGTATTATTTCAGCACTTGTATCCGGTAATTCATCCTGAAAGGGAACTGATCCTGTTTGTCCGGGAAATAATAACGTCAGCAGGTCTCATCTGTCTGTTCCGGCAAAAGGTTTGAGATCTATTTTCGCCCACGGTTCATCGGGGTGATAATAACCGTAAAGGCATTCCATGGTGAGATTTGTATTGTCAAATATGTCGTGATGGCCTCCAACCTGGCCGTCAACTTTGTAATAGCCGTTCCACGGATCGCTTTGTCCGGTGTTCCTGTTCGGGTTCATGAAATCGATCAGGTTTTTTGCGGTATCATAGTCTATATGTCCGTAAACGCCATCAGCGGTGAGCCTGCCCAGGAGATCGTCATAGCGCTCAACACTTTTCGATGTCTTCTTTTCCGCCCCTGCCATGAAAAGCATAAGCGGGGTAAGTGTTGTAAAGGCCATGTTGGGGATTATGTAATGGTTTGTGGCCACTACAAGGTCATCGATGTTTTCTTTCTGCCCGTCGAAATTCTGAACACCTTCAAATGATTCAGGGTAAACCCAGTTCTGATCACGTACCATCACACCGTCTTCGGCTTTCGGCAGCTTTTCGAGCTTCCTGATCAAGCCTGCATAGAGCAGCTTTTCCAAGGGTTTGAAAAGATCCGGGGCATAGGTGAACTCGTTGCCGTCAATATCTTCCTTCATGCCTGTCTCACAAACTATCCCGTTTGTGTATTTCGTACTCCTGTTTCCGTCGGCAAGGACATATAGCCATGATACGCCCCTGTTGAGCTTTTTCATACGGCTGACTGCGTCATCCAGGCTTGCACTGTTCTGGATAATATCCCTTACGACCAGCAGGCAGCCTGTCCCCGGGGTCGCCCTTGTTGCGGCGCCGAAAACCACGTCAACACCCATGGAAACGCCTTCGGCGTTAAGACCGGTCGTAAGACCTACAAATCCGGGCGCGGCGAGCGTTACGAACGGCAAGCCGTCATCAGGGAGGTAAACGGCCATCAGGGCGAGTTTGTGATAATATCCGCCTGTCGGAAACATGAAATCGCGGCCGTGATACACATTGCCTCCCACTGTCGCTTTGCCTGATACAACAAAACCGTTGCATCCCATGGCGCTCAGATTTGCCTTTGGAAAAAATACCCTGCCGTCCTCGATTTTCACAAGGCCTGCCGATTCACTGTTCTTTAAAATAACGTTAGCCTCATTAAGCGCAGGTACTATGCCTGAAAGTATGATTGAGTAAAGTGCATCGATACCCTCATTTACGAGCAGCACATCCTCATATTTGACTTTGAAACCGCCGTCTGTAGCACCTGCCGCCATTCCTTTCATTTCCTCAAGAAGGTATGAGGGTATGGACCTGTCCTTAACCGCACCTTCGCACAATGCATTGGCTGTCTTGAAAATGAGGTCAAAGAGTCCGGGGGCCGATTCCTTGCTGAATCCGATAAAATCGGCAACCATGTTAAAAGGATATTCCGTTGTCATTCTGTATGTTGCTTCCGGCATGAGTCTGCCAAACTGATAGCCCATGTTGAATGCGCTGCCTTTCAGGACGACACACTTTTTGCCGGCCTTGTTCTCTGCAAGATAGCCGGTGTCATCCCCTGTCGTCACCGAATCGATGATCTTGTAGCCCTGAGCGTCGAGTACCGATTGATAATCAATCACGGAAGAAGAAAGGGAACTGGCCGAACCGCCGTTATCGCCGCTGTCGGATGAGGAACAGCCTGCCGCACAAAGAATCAATATAACCGCGATAGCCAGAAAAATACGTGTCTGCATGATGACCTCCTAAAACAATTCATGTAAATTCTAATAAGTTTGTATGACTTTAAAGCAAGAGGCCTAATTTTTTTTATAAAAATCAGAAATAATTCCGAACAGTATTACCAAATAAAATTAAGTAATCCAGGAGGTACATATGCATACCATTGCAATGGGGGCGGTTGACTATATACTGCTTGTTGTATATTTCCTCTTTGTCCTGGGAATCGGCTGGATGCTCAAGCGTAACATGAAATCAAGCGAGGATTTCTTCCTTTCGGGCCGTTCCATTCCTGCGTGGATAACGGGTATCGCATTCCTTTCCGCCAACCTGGGCGCCCAGGAACTTCTCGGCATGGCTGCCTCAGGCGCAAAATACGGGATCATGACCAGCCATTTCTACTGGGTTGGCGCCATTCCTGCCATGGTATTCGTCGGGATATTCATGATGCCTTTCTATTACGGGTCAAAGGCTCGGTCGGTCCCTGAATACCTGAAGCTGAGATACGACGAGAAGACCCGGGGGTTTAATGCTTTCAGCTTCGCCATCATGACGCTGTTTTCGTCCGGAATATCCATGTATGCGCTGGCCTCACTTTTCGAGCTGCTGCTCGGCTGGAACTTCAATATGAGCATATTCGTCTCAGCGATAATAGTCCTTGCCTATATATTCCTGGGCGGGCTCACTTCTGCAATATACAACGAAGTGCTTCAGTTTTTCCTCATAGTGCTGGGCTTTCTGCCGCTTGTCTTTCTTGGACTCATTGATGTAGGCGGCTGGAGCGGGCTCGTGGCTAAGCTAAATGGCGTTGCAACCGCCAACGGCTTTGCGCCCGGCACATGGACAAACTCATGGAGCCATATGCAATCGGCATCCGCGAACCCCATGGGTGTGGAATGGTTCGGCATGGTCATGGGGCTGGGTTTTGTCCTTTCATTCGGGTACTGGTGCACCGACTTCCTTGTTATACAGAGGGCGATGGCTGCAAACTCCATGACTGCCGCACGCAAGACGCCCATCATAGCAGCATTTCCCAAGATGCTTTATCCGGCACTTGTCATCCTTCCGGGCATGATAGCGATTTCGCTTCAATATACCCTGCCCGGAGGTTTTCTGCCCAAGGCGCTGGACGGGTCTCTCAACTACAACATGACGATACCGGTAATGCTGGCGCACTACTTTCCCACTGGACTTCTCGGCCTGGGCATGACCGCGCTCATCGCATCATTCATGTCGGGCATGGCGGGTAATGTCACTGCCTTCAATACGGTGTTCACATACGACATATATCAGAGCTATATCCGCCCGGGGAAGCCTGATACGCACTATCTCAATGTTGGCAGGGCCACCACGGTAGTAGGCATTGCTCTGAGCATCGGAACCGCATACCTTGCCACGCGATTCAACAACATCATGGACATGCTGCAGCTCGTGTTCGCATTCGTGAACGCGCCCTTGTTCGCGACATTCATGCTGGGCATGTTCTGGAAGAGGACGACAGGCCATGGCGCATTTTTCGGCCTCCTGACGGGAACCCTTGCCGCTGCAATTCATCACGGGCTCACGCTTCCTGCGGACGCTCTCAGGGCAGGTATTCACGGAGGATGGCTGGGTGTGATCGCGCACCATTACCCGAGCGAGATGGCGCAGAACTTCTGGACCGCCATTTATGCATGGACCACCTGTTTTGTCGTGACAGGGATAATATCGCTACTTACGACGAGAAAGAAATCGGACGATGAGCTGAAGGGGCTTGTATATTCACTTACAGGCCGCGTGGTTGAGGAAGGCATACCCTGGTACAGAAGGCCCGCGCTGCTGGGAATAATCGTACTCGGCTGTGCAGTGGCCCTCAATATAATCTTCTGGTGATGGAGGCTTGCCATGATGGATATTAGAACACCTATCGGTCTGATGTTTTTGATAATGGGGCTTATACTTGTGGCATGGGGTTTTATCTCTAACCCCGAGATTTATTTCCGCTCGCTCGACATAAACGTGAACCTCCTGTGGGGCTTCGTACTGGTCGCATTCGGTGCGGTAATGTCCGGCATGGCCTGGAAGGCTTCGAAAAAGAAGGAGTAGCCCATGCGGTTTATCGAGCTTGCCCCTGTAGATTACATCCTGCTCTGCACCTATTTCGCGTTCGTCCTGGGTATAGGTTGGATGCTCAAGAGGAACATGAAGACGAGTGAAGACTTCTTCCTCTCGGGACGCTCCATACCGGCCTGGATTACGGGACTTGCCTTCATATCTGCCAATCTGGGCGCGCAGGAGCTTCTGGGCATGGCCGCATCCGGCGCAAAATACGGCCTCATGACGAGCCAGTTCTACTGGGTGGGCGCGATACCGGCCATGGTGTTCATGGGCGTGTTCATGATGCCCTTCTACTACGGCTCGAAGGTGAGGTCGGTACCGGAATACCTCAAGATGAGGTTCGACGAGAAGACGAGGGGCTTCAATGCGATATCATTCGCGTTCATGACCATATTCTCATCCGGGATATCCATGTATGCCCTGTCCGTTCTTCTCGAACTGCTGCTCGGCTGGAATTTTCACTTCAGCATCATTGTCTCCGGTCTCTTCGTGCTTGCATACATATTCCTGGGCGGGTTGACATCCGCCATCTACAACGAGGTCCTGCAGTTCTTTCTCATAGTGCTGGGATTCCTGCCGCTTGTCGTAATCGGCCTGATCGATATAGGCGGCTGGCACGGGCTTGTGGAGAGGCTGAATACCGTAAGCCTGCTGCACGGATTCGCCCCTGGAACATGGTCTGAGTCGTGGAGACCCATGGCCTCGTCCGAGAACAACCCCATGGGCGTCGAGTGGTTCGGCATGGTGTTCGGGCTGGGATTCGTGCTTTCTTTCGGATACTGGTGCACGGACTTTCTCGTCGTGCAGAGGGCGCTTGCCGCCAACTCAATGAATGCTGCCAGAAGGACGCCACTCATTGCTGCATTTCCCAAGATGCTCTTTCCCTTCATAGTCATATTGCCGGGTATGATTGCTATAGCGCTTCACTATACTGCCGGTATGCACAGGTTCATTCCCACGCATGAAGCTGTGGCGATCGGGAAGAACTTTCTGCCGGTGCTCGAGGACGGCACGCTCAACTACAACATGGTTATCCCTGTTATGATAGGCCACTATTTCCCGCCCGGACTTCTGGGCCTAGGTCTTACAGCTCTGATGGCCTCATTCATGTCGGGCATGGCCGGCAATGTCACAGCCTTCAACACCGTCTGGACCTATGATATCTACCAGAGCTATATAAATCCCGGGAAATCTGACAGGCACTATTTCCTTATGGGCAGGGCCGCGACCGTAGCAGGTATACTGCTGAGCGTCGTCGCAGCATATGTGGCGGCGAGCTTCAACAACATAAACGACATGCTCCAGCTCGTCTGCGCATTCGTAAATGCCCCTCTCTTTGCTACATTCATGCTGGGCATGTTCTGGAAGAGGACGACGGGTCACGGTGCCTTTTTCGGACTGCTGTCGGGCACGCTGGCCGCTGCCGTAAACCACGGACTGTCTCTGCCCATGGGCTCGCATCCAGGCATAAAGGGCGGCTGGCTCGGGACTGTCGTTACAAAATACCACAGCGAGATGGCCCAGAATTTCTGGACCGCGATCTATGCATTCCTTGTCTGCATGAGTGTGACGATAATAATCTCGCTTCTCACCAAGCGAAGAAAAACCGATGAAGACCTCAAGGGGCTCGTATATTCGCTTACCGAGAAGGTCAAGGAGACCGGGATTGCCTGGTACAACAGGCCCGCTGTGCTGGCTGTGATAGTGCTTATTTGCGCAGTGGCGCTTAATATCATCTTCTGGTAAATTACATGGCATCATAACTTTGCATCTCTGCGTCGCTCCTCATTTCGTCGTTGCGGCATACGTTTAAGTATGCCTCACTCCTCGATTTCGTCACTCCTTGACCTGCTTTGTTCTGATGCCATGTATCTATAAGGCGCTATAACTTCCATACCGTTGTCGTATTATAAAAAAAGTATTTAAGCTGATAAGCTGTTGAGCTGTTAAGTAAAACCCCAGTTACAAATCTGTCTCGTTCTTGATTCATGTACACAAAAAGATTGATAATCAGCCATTTATTTAGTTATAATAAAGTATTGTTTTAGAATTAACATGAGGAGGAATACATGGAAATCAGAAAGATATTCATCATGCTGTTGTTTTGTATTGTCTTGCTTTTGCCTGTTTCTAGCGTTCACGCCGCACAATATCCTATAAAGGTGACACAGCACTGGATAACCACGTATGACGGCTACAAGCTGGACTGTGATGTTTATGCACCCAAGAGCGGCAGCAATCTTCCTGTAATAATCTTTTCGCCAAGCTGGGGGCTGCCCAAGATAGAATATCTTTTCCCGTCAAGAAAGATGGCAGGTGAAGGCTATATCGCGGTTTCATATTCGGCAAGGGGATGGTTCAATTCCACCGGAAAGATAAATGTCGGTGAGGAAAACGACATGCGCGATATCTCGACCATCATTGATTTCGTGCTCAAAAATTATCCTGCCGATGCACGTAATATAGGGGTAGCCGGTATATCAATGGGCGCCTGCCGGTCGCTTCAGATCGGTATATATGACAGCCGGGTAAAGGCTGTCGCTTCCCTCAGTGGTACTGCCGTCATGCGTGACGCCCTGTACCATCAGGATACACCAAACAAGTCCTGGTCTTCGACACAGACCGGAGGAGATACGAACATGATCGGAGACAGGGTCATCGACCTGGAGCAGGGACGTAATGTCGATGACATATTGAAATGGCTTGATGACATCTCACCTTTCAGACTTATCGACGACTATGCCAGGACAAACGGCAGGCTCAGTGTCTACATTTCCAACTATTATGCGGACCCGCTCTTTTCCCCTAACAGCGTCATGGATTTCTATTCGCTCCTTGATATACCGGACAAGATATTGGATCTGAACGACGGAATGCATGCATTCCCTGTCGGGTACGGATGCCTGTCGCTGCCCGAGGTCACATGGGATACGGTTTACAAGTGGTTCGACTATTATCTCAAGGGTATTGACAGGGGCATTTCGGACAGGCTCGCAAGAACACCGGTAAGCTTCGGACTCAAGGACGAAAAGACAAGGCTCTATTTTGCATCGTGGCCCACTGATCAGATTAAATACAGAAATTATTACCTTAACCTCGATGGTATCAAAAGCCTTTCGACAGGCAGGGGCAGCCTGGACAGTTCACCTCAGTTCTCCCTGCTTTTTACTCAGATAAAAAGCGGTGAAGGTTCCAAGGCGTCTCTGGGGCCTGATGATACAGTCTCACAGATGCTCAATGTGGATACAAAGATCAATATTTTCAAGCTCGACAAAGATTATGCGATGACCCATATCTCTGACGCAGCTGCTGACGAGACCATAATTGCAGGAATTCCGCTGCTGGATATCTCGGTTACGCCGTCGCGTAAAGACGCCCAGGTGATTGCATACCTGTACGACGTCAATATGTTCGGACAGGGCGAACTTATAAGCCACAGCGCATGGACACTCTGGAACGTGCAGCCTTGTGTAAAGAAAAGGCTTTCCTTTGAATTTCAGGCGATTGCCTTCAGGCTCAAGAAAGGTCACAGGCTGGCGGTTGTCTTCGATACCTATGATAAACGCTGCGGATTCCCTGACAGACCGGATTACAGGGTGAGTTTCAATTACTGTGACAAGCCGGTGCTCAGGATTCCGGTTACTTCGGTAAAGCCTCTTTGAGCTGAAGTGTCTATACGATTTTCAGAACATGGCGCAAAGGTTTTGAAACCTTGCGCCATGTTATCTTTATACCTGTATCTGCATCCCTGCTGAAATGAGCCCCCTGATGCCGGCCACGATGTTCTCGACCGACAGCGCCGCAAGGATGAGCCCCATTATCCGGCTCAATATGTCGGTCCCGTCGCGCTTTAAAAGCCTGATTATGGGTTCGGACAGCCTCAGGCACAGCCATGTGACGGTCAGCATGACTATGACCAGGAAACCTGTCGCCATAAGGTCGGGTATGCTGTTTCTGTTGCTGTCGGAAAGCACCATGACCGCCATTATGGACGCCGGACCCGCTATCATGGGCATGGCGAGAGGGAAAATGGCCATGTCGCCTTCTGTTCCGCCGTCTTCTTTCCCCCATCCGGTGTGCGTATCGTAGAGCACCATCCTCAGTGCAATTATAAAAAGTATTATGCCGCCTGCAATCTTGAACGAATCCATGCCGATTCCCAGCGAGTTGAGTAGTATCTGTCCGAGCACCATGAAGCCTAGAAGGAGAACTCCGCTTACTAGCACCGCCTTTACCGAGATACGCATCCTCTGTTTGTCGTCGAGCCTTCCTGCCAGGGCCAGGAAAACCGGGATAAGCCCCACAGGGTCTATTACCACGAACAAGGTTATGAACTGCTGCAAAAGAGTCTGTCTCATAAAAAATCCTTTCGGTACGTTAAACCTTTAAGTTGACGGATAAATACACTGTTCCTATATTATACCCATGCACGAACCCGAACAACTGGTAATAAGACCGCCCAGTGAAGCGCGGAGCCTTCTAGTCAGGCTTACGCGAGGCTGCAACTGGAACAGATGCCTCTTCTGCGGCATATATGATCTGTTCGGAACGCCATATTCGACACGGACTGCTGAAGAGGTCAAGCTCGATATAGACGCGCTTGCAAAAAGACATTCAGACCGGTTCAAGACCGCCTTCCTGGGAGACGCCAATCCGCTCGACATGCCTGCCGGAGACCTTGTTGACATACTTAGACATCTGAAGATGAGGTTTCCCAATCTTGAGAGGGTTACCGCCTATGGCAGGGCCTCAAGCATCTGGAAAAAAACCGACGAGGAACTTAATGCAATAAGGGCGGCAGGGCTCGACAGGCTGCACATAGGAATGGAAAGCGGCTCGGATGATGTCCTCAAACTGCAGAAGAAGGGAACGAGTTCGAAGCAGCTGATCGAGGCGGGCCGGCGCGCCAGGGCGGCCGGTTTCGAGGTGAGTTTCTACCTGCTGCTGGGGTTGGGCGGTCAGGCTCTGAGCAGAGAACATATTGACGGTTCGGTCAGGGTGATCAACGAGGCTGGGCCCGATTTCGTGAGGGTGCGCAGACTCTGGGTTCATCCCGCATCGCGCCTGAACGCTCTGATCGAGTCGGGTGAATTCAAAGAGCAGACGCCGGAGGGAACTGTTGTCGAGTTAAGGGAAATTCTTTCCGGACTTGCCTGCAGCGGCACCTATTTCACATGCGATCATGCAAACAATTATATCCAGGTACATGGCGAGCTTATGAAGGACAAACCTGCCATGATGGGTGTTATTGAAAATTTTCTCAGACTGCCGGAAGCTCAAAGAAAACGGCATTACGAGAGCATGCCTTCAGTGATCTGAAGACTTTACAGAACAGTTAATCCGCAGTTCTTTACAGCACTATCCAGGGTTTATGACAGAAAACATTTAGATATGCTGAATATCCTGCTTATATTTCCGGCTCAAAGGATGAGCATGTCGATACCGCCTGTCACCGGGATTACCGCTCCTGTGATGTAGGAAGCGGCATCCGAGGCCAGGAAGGCAACAACTTGTGCAACTTCCTCAGGTCGACCCATACGTTTTAATGCGGTTTTTTTCTCGATCCGTTCCTTCATCCGGGCGTCATAGAGTTGAACCGCCTCTGTGGCTATAAAGCCTGGACAGACTGTATTGACCGTAATCCCATGCCGACCTGCCTCAATTGCCAGCGACTTGCTCAAACCTATAAGCCCTGACTTGGTAGCTCCATAGGACGGCTGAAGTGAAGCCCCCATGAGCGCGGCAACTGAAGAGATGTTGATTATACGGCCCCAGCTTTTCTTTACCATGCCCGACCAGACCGCCTTGCAGCAATTATACGCACCGGTGAGGTTGACATTGAGGTCCCGCTGCCAGCGCGCAGGCTGCTGCTCTTCGAATTTGCCCAGATTGTCCATGACCGCGGCATTGTTGACTAGTATGTCCACTGTCCCAATCTCTTCTGCGACAGTTTCCATAACCCGCCGTACTTCGTCATAGTCTGAAACATCCATTTTAAAGGCGCGGCTCCTTGAGCCCATGTCCTGGATCTGTTTCGCCCCGGAAAGGGTATTGACATCGCCTGACTTTGCAAAGTGTCCTGCGAGCATACTGTATCCGCTAAGTCTTTCAGGGTCATTCTCCTCGTTCTCCAGGAGGATGTCAGTCAGAACCACATCTGCACCGGCCCGGCCCAGTGACAGTGCTATGGCATGGCCAAGCCCCCTCGATGCGCCGGTCACCAGAGCCACCCTTCCTCTCAAATCCATCTGCATAATTTCCTTCCTATCAATACCGGCCCCACTTCTGGGCAGCCTCGTACAGTGCGCGGACATTCTCCTTTTTAGCATTGGCGGGCAGCGAGCATCCGGACGAAAGGATGAACCCGCCGCCTTTGCCGACTTCTTCGATCAGTCTTCGACAATAGTCCATGACCTCTTCCTTTGAACCAAGTACCAGAAGTTCCGCAGGGACATCGCCCATAATGCACATATGCCTGCCGAGCATCTCCTTCGCTTTGAATATATCGGATTTACCGTCCAGTTCAAGGATGCATTTCCGCGCTGGGAAACGCAGGAAAAGCTCGAAGAACCTGGTCCAGTTCGTATCGCAGTGCAGGACCGGGGTGATGTCTGCAGCAACAAACCTGTTTACTGTGTATTCCAGGTCGGGCAGCACCAGCTCTTCAAAATTACGGCGTGATATGAAATCCGGTGATGCACGTGACATGCCTATGAAGACACGGGGGACTCCCGTGAAGCGTGCTGACATGATCGCCATATCCGCCATGCCCTTTGCCCATACCCTGCCTGCTGCGAGGATGTCATCCTTGCGTTTGAAGGTATCGGCGCTCATGGCAGTGATCCCGCGGCCAAGGGAAAAGTATTCGTAAACTACCCCGGGGTGGATAAAGCCGACCGCCGCCTCCATGCCCCTGGCCCGAACCATCCTGACATGTTTCCGGTATTCAAGCAGGGTCCTCACTAGAGGCATAAAACCCCGCAATCCCTTCCATGCTGGGTTCAGCCTTCCCATGACCTCCATCAGAAAAGGAACGGTTCCTTTGTGCGCAAGGAGTGAATAATCGTCAGGGGTAAGGAACTCTGTCTCTTCAAATTGATGAACCGCGTTTTCCGGAAGATCCCGGCCGGGGATCTTTATCTTTGCTGCCACACCCATCTGCAGCAGGACGGCATTGGCTGTATCGGCCAGAAATGTCATGTCCCATGGCCCCAGTTCTGTAGCGGTTTTGATAATCGCCGTGATGCGTTTATCCCCTTGAGTCATTATTTCGGCATTTGTATAGCCTGAATAGGTCGCGGCATAATGGTCCAATAAGGGGGCCACAGGTACCCGGTCAGGTTTCTGAAGTGCCAGAACCGCATCAATACGCTGCCTCGCATTCATTGGTATACCATCCTGGCGATATCAACAGCTGCCGTAGCGTCCCTTCCCCAGAAGTCGGCGCCCAGGTGCTGCCGTACGCTCTCATCTGTCACACTTCCGCCGATCATTATCTTCACCTTATTACGCATATCAGCCTTCGTAAATGCGGCAATGGTTTCCTGTGCCGCATCAAAAGCTGTCGTCAGCAACATGCTCATCCCAAGAAGTTCAGCCCCGGATTCTTTCACGGCATCCACAAAACGCTGAGGAGATACATCAACACCTACATCAACCACCCTGAAGCCAGAGCACTCCAGCAGAGATGCGACAATGTTCTTGCCGAGGTCATGGATGTCTCCCTGAACAGTGCCAATGACGACCACGGCACTGTCATTATTTACCGATGAGATTTTGCAGAATGGTTGCAGGATGGCCATGGCTTTCTTGAATATCTCCCCGGAATAGATCAGTTCTGTCAGAAAGTATTCCTCCAGCCGAAAAAGTTCACCGACCCTGGTCATACCGTCTGAAAGCCCGGTGATAATATCTTCAGCCGCAATCCCTGCATCGAGTGACCTCCGTATAATTATCTCCACCTTGTCTTCATTCAAGTCTGACAAAGCCATGCCCAGTTCACTCAGATTGGAATAAGCCATTCAACTTCCTCCATTTTCATGTAAATCTATTTGAATCGATCCAATGCCTGAGAAAAAAATCTAATAGTAAAAGTCCGGTGCCAGATCATATCGGCCCGGTATCCTGTGGTCGTGGCTGCCCACTATCTCCAGACCGGGTTCTGAGCACATGAGTCTGTATACCTGTTCGATGCTGGCACCTGCTTCAGGGCCTTCACTCACCAGCGAGGCCATAATTTTTGATTTGGGGATCCTCTGTTCCAGCCCCTCTGGAAAATAGAAGGTGTCGGCGCTGAAAAAGAACCGCCTGCCGGACGGCAAGGTGAGATACATGCCCATGAGGCCCGGGCTGTGGCCGGGCAGATCCACCAGCACCATGGAGCCGTCGTTGAAGAGGTCGCATGATGCAGGAAAGTTTTTAAAAGGTTTGTGTGAATCGGTTTCGATTAATTCAATATCCAGGCCTGCCCCGCAGAACTGCTCCTTTATGAAGGCGTTCTTGAACAGAGAGGCCCCCGAGAGGTTGGAGGCAAAATCCCACTCTCTGCGGCCAACATAAAAGTGGGCATCTGGAAAATCGCGCATACCGCCGGCATGGTCCCAGTGCAGGTGCGAGATGATCACGTGTTTTACATCTGAAGGCTTAAACCCGAGCTGCGGCAGTTGATTCACCAGAGCGTCGAGCCGCGGATTAAACTGTGTTCGCATCACACAGCGAAGGAAAAAGAAGTTGCCCCAATAGATAGGAGGCCGCATCTCGGCTTCGATTCGCGTTCCTATCCCGGTATCGAAGAGCACCAGGTCATTATCACGCTCGATAAGAACGCTGAGGATTGGGAACTGGATATTCTTAAGACCCGCGCCCTGCACGAAAAGACCTTTGACCACACTTCCGAAACCTGTAGCGAGAAAATATATCTTCATTGTTTCACCTCAATGGAATACGGCCCCGCCGCAGACGTTGACGGTCTGACCGGTGATACCCTGCGCATCATTCGAGGCCAGGAACACCGCCATGGCTGCAATCTCATTCACTTCAAGGAACCGGTTCTGAAGACACTTGGACTTTGCAATGGCAATCACCTGTTCCTTGGGCATGTGGTACTGATCGGCTATCTGTTCCAAAGCCCCTTCCGGCCCCAGAACCAGATCAGTGGCAACTATGCCGGGACAGATCGCATTGACGGTTATCTGCGGGTATCCGGCCATGGCCACCTCATGGGCCGCAGTCCTAGTAATTCCCAGTATCGCATGCTTGGCTGCGGTATAGGAGCTGTTCTGAGGGCTGGCCTGCTTTGCCTGAATGGAGGCCATGTTGATTATCCTTCCCCATCCCTGCTCCATGATCCTTGGGAGAAAGGCTTTTGTGCAGTTATAATTGCCGAAGAGGTGCACCTCGATAGTTCTGCGCCAATCCTGATCGCCGGCCTCCCAGATATTGGCTCGATGGCCCTCGACGCCGGCATTGTTAACGAGGATGTGAACCTTGCCGAATTTCTGTATGGTCTGCGCAACACATTTATTCACTTCCTGAGGATTCGTGACATCCATCTTAACCGCAAGGGCATGTCCGCCTTTTCTAGTAATCTCTCCAGCCACGATGCCGGCGGATTTATCATCAATATCCGCTACCACGACAGAGGCCCCTTCATCCGCAAAGGCAAGGCATATGGCCCGTCCGATGCCGTTTCCACCGCCGGTAATAACTGCCACTTTATCTTTTAGTCTCATTCAACCCCTCTCTCATCCGGCCATGCCAGCTGGTAAGAAACTAGAATTCCTTCGTCACCAGCTTATCCAGCAGTGCATCCGGCAAAAACCTGACCAGCCTGTGCAGCACCGGATTGTTGCTCACCAGATAGCGGGTCTTGGGATTCGGCATGGTCAAGGCCATGTAAACAGCCTCGGCCACCACATCTGGATCCACACCATGCGCCTTGGCTTCGGACGTCTCATGCTCGATCTTGCGTCTGTTGACCTCGTAAAAGATCGTATCCCTGTATTGTTCAAACCTTCCCTCTGAATCCTTATCCCATAATGGCGTGTTGATCAGGGCCGGTTCCATCACGATCACCTTGATATCAAACGGCATGAGTTCCCTCCGCAGCGCATCCGACCATCCTTCGATGGCATGTTTGGATGATGCGTAAGGACCGGAAAAAGGCGTAGCAACATACCCGGCAACGCTTGACATATTGACAATCCTCCCACGTGATTTCAGAAGAAATGGGAAGAGAGCCTTTGTGATTCTCTGCGTCCCGAATACGTTTACCGAGAATTGTTTCTCAAATCTCTCCATGGGAAGCACCATCAGGGGCCCCGGGCTGAAGATTCCAGCATTATTTATCAGGGCGAAAAGGCCGGTTGCCTTTGCACCGATAAAGTCAAATGCATTGCAGACATCGGCATCATCGGTGATATCGAGTTTGAAGGTCTCAATGCCGTTTATCCGGTTCAGGTCATCCAATTCTCCCAGCGCCATATCTGTTGCATACACTCCAAAACCCTTCTGGACGAGCAAGAGCGCCGTTGCCCTGCCTATACCCGAAGCCGCTCCGGTAACCAGTACCCATTGTTTTCGTTCATTGTAATTCCCCGATATCTCGAATATCCTGGATTTTTTGTTTATCATCGAGCAAACCCAGTATCTTTTTCAGCTCAGTACCGTCTTCCCTCCATACACGGCAGGAATTGACAACAGAATCTGCAAAGTACCTTCTCATCTGAGGGGTTTCTGCAAGCGCCTTCAGATTCGACTCGTTTTCCGCCATGATGCAATACATGCCCTGTATTGCGGACGGCCCCATCGCCTCCACAAGTTCCCGAAGATGGGAACAGCTCTGGACCCCTCCCAGAAGAGATTTTACTTTTTTTGTGAACCCTTTGGATATCCGCACGCCCTTAATTACGGAAAGGCTGTCATTAAGACCTGAGCACTCCTGCCTGGGAACCTTCACGAGTTCCACCTCGACATCTTCAATCATCATGCAGGCTGCATCGACAAGCAACCTCACAATCATGTCATGAAACTCACCGGCAGGTTTTTTCTCCCCGGTCAGGAGGAAATTTTCCCTGAACCGCTTATCCACCAGCCTGCCCTCAACTACTGCCTTGCCTGGACCAGCCTTGTATGTCGCTACCGTAATCGTCCTTTTGTTGGCTTTTTCATCAACCATCTTCATAAGCCTGCTCATGGTATGGCTCCTTATGGCCGGAATGGAATGTTAAAGCAGCCTGTACAAGTACCAGGCGTTCTCCGGGAATATCTGATCTTCATGACTTCCGCTCAATCCCGGATCCTTGAAAACGCCGGTATGCTCCTGATGAAATTCCTGCAAGCAAGTAAACCATCAGCCTCCAGGTAGCTGAATCAACCCGCGGGTATGTCAATAACCATATAATCCCTTCCAAGAGTAAGGTTTCCCCGATAAAAATCCTTCATTCCCCTGACAAAATTTCTGCGCGCCAGAAAACCATCGGCCTCCGGTGTGATGTGGGTGAGCGCCAGGTGTTTGACTCCCAGGTTTTGCGCTGTCTTTGCCAGCTCCAGCGTGTCCGTGTGATATTCCAGGATTCGCTCGGCCTGATTGGCTTCGCTGTCCCTTCCACAAGACCGCATGATGGCTGCGGCCTTCCTGATAATGGTGCTGTTTACTGCCTCATGCACTACGAGGTCAGCGTCTTTCATTGCCGGCAGATAAGAGGGAACAATCCTGGTATCACCGCTGATAAAGACCTTTCTGCCGCGAAAGGTTATAAGGTATCCCACTGCATTTTCCACCGGCTGATGGTCGACACGCCATGCATCTATGTGCACATCATCTTTGTCGTACACGGCGGTTGAATCGGCACCCTCGGGGATCTCTACTTTGATCGCCAGTGACGGAGCGAGTTCAGGGTGCGGCACGAAATGGGCGGCCCGGTACTTCACATCCAGCCGGTACACATCTGCCAGTCCGTTGACGATTTCATCCACACCCTCGGGTCCGTACACGCTCAGCCGTTCATCTCTGCCCTCGTTCCAGCTGTTGTAAATGACCCCGCCGAGCCCGAAATAGTGATCGGAGTGCCAGTGGGTGATGAACACGTTCGTGACATTCCGTATGGGAACACCGCTTCCCTGGATGGCTTTAATGGCGTTTTCCCCTGTATCGAAGACAAAGACCTTGCCCTGAATCACAACGAGGGTGCACGGCTGGTTGCTCTTAGTATTCGGCTGAGGGGAACCAGTTCCTGCAAGTATTATCCGTATTACCCCAGCATCATTCAAAGCGTCGCTCCTGTTGTGATTGGCCAGCCTGTGCTCGATCAATCTGTCCTGCATGTAATCCTGCAGGCCTGAGCACGAGGATATCAACATTGCAAATATTGACAGAACAGCAACCGGAATCCCGTTCAGGCATTTCAGTCTTTCTGCTGAATAACGGTTATTTCCCATCATATTCGCCCCCATTGCCTGTTCTGGTTTCACTCATGACGGCATGCCGAATTCAAAATGCCGCATCCAGTCAGCACCCCGGTAAGCAAGCTGATCTGATTGATTCCTGCCGGGCATCGTGCAATTAAGTTTTGATCCTCCGCTTTGTTGTGTCGATACCAAGGAGCCGGCCGAGGTTGCCGCCGAAGATTTTGGCCTTATCCTCGTCAGTGATTGGCTGATAACCATACTGAGTTTGCAGGTCCTCGGGTATCTGGAAATCAATGAACCCCTTGACGGCGCCCCGGATCTGCACAGCATAACCTGCGTAGTCGGTGCCCCATGTGATCTTGTCAGGGCCGACCCACCTCATGGCCTCGCCCAGCAGTTTGCCGAATTTGCGCGGCGCCGATAAAGACCAGGGTATCAGCAGGCTCAGGCAGATATAAACATTGGGGTGCTGCATGGCGATCATGTTGAGGTCGTCGCTGTATGGGTAGCCCATGTGGAAGGCATTGATCTTGAGTTCCGGGAAATCCCGCGCCACATCGTCGAGCTGCACCGGCAGGGCATATTTGCTCTTGCCCGGCGGCACCCAGCAGAATCCGGTATGGATATCGAGCACTATCCCGAGTTCCTGCGCCTTTTCATAGAACGGCCATATCTCGGGGTCGTTCATGTAGGTGTCTTCCGGCGGATAGAACTTGAAGATTTTGGCCCCTCGTTCCTTGACCCAGTAGGTCATTTCCTTGATGGTATTCTGCACACCCTTGAACTTGATGGGCGAAACATTGGGCTGATACATGAAACGCTCAGGATTCGTCTCCACGATTTTAGCCATCTGGCCATTTGTAACCCAGCGTGTCGTGTAGTTGGTAGAGTCCATCATGGACTCTGGCAGAAGACATGCGATGTCCACGCCATACCTGTCCATTGCCCAGATGATGTTATCCGGACTGGGATCTTTTAGCATCTCTCGCTCTTCCATGCCCTCAGCCATCGGTGCTAGCAATTCCCATGGCGCACCGGTCAAGAGAGGACGCTTGATATTGTCGATTGCCCGCCACCACATCTGCACCCCCGGGAAATAATTCACATGCTCCATGTCGCCGACAAGGTGGCATTCCGGGTCTATCTTGAAATAATTGTCCTTGGATACTTTTGCTGCCATGGTCTTCCTCCTTTTGTTTACCTGGGCGTACGGCCTTGAAGCTGCCGCCAGCTCTTTTCGATATAACCCAGTTCATTTTTCCACCAGGGCCTATCAAGTGACGGCATTGGCGCCATCATCATGCCCTCTGGGATAATGGACTCATGTTTCTGCCACGGCCCGATCCTGTATTCATCCATGACGTATTCCCGTCCGAGGTTAGGGTTGTTTGGACAGGCCGGCGTAGTTCCGGCCAGACAGCGCATGAGGCATGTATTGCAGCGCGAGCATCGGACGATCTCCTTGGGTTTCCCTGCAGCGAGCTTGTTGGGATATTCAGGGTCGCAGAAAAGCTGTCTTCCGAGCGCCTGTATGTCATATTTGCCATCGGCGATGTTCTTGTCGATCTTGACCGGATCATGCTGTGAGGCCACGATAACCGGTATCTTGAGCGCCTTCTTGAAGGCCTCACCATGCTCCGGTATATGCCTGGAGCGGTCCATGTCGGTGATGAGGTGCCCGCTTTCCTCATAGCCGGCGCCGTCTGACAGGCTTATATAATCCAGACCCCTGGCCTCCAGGTCTTTAGCCACATCAATCATTTCCTCTTCGGTGAGCCCGCCCTGCATGTGCTCTTCCGCGCTGATGCGGCATCCGACCGCAACGCCCGGGCAGGCAAAACGTATCTGCTCGGCGATTTCCAGCAGGAAGCGCTTACGATTGCGCCACTCCCCGCCGTACAGGTCAGTGCGCTTATTGGAAAGCGGGGATAGAAACTCATGCTCGAGATAACCGTGCGGGGCATGGATCTCAATCACATCGAAACCGGCAATCACGGCCAGCTGGCAGCTCTGTGCGAATTCTTTCTGCTCGCTGCGTATCTCCTCTATGGTCATCTCGCGTGTCATTTGCCCTGTCATGAAGTAGCGTGAATATTCAATGACGGCATACAGATCCGCGCAGTGGTTAGGTGATTTTTCGGCTGCTATCTCGTAGGGCAGCCCTGCGGTGGGGGCGGGTGCAAGTTTATGATGATCATAGGAATGTCCCTGCCGGCCGAAACCGATGGTCATCTGGATGGCGGCCTTTGACCCGAAATAATGGATCCTCTCGGATAACATTCCCAATCCCTGCAGATGTCCGGGGTGAAAGAGGTACAGGTTGCGGCCCCACACGAATTCCGAGGCCAGGCGCGTTCCCATGACAGCCCCTGTACTCACGAGACCTGCTCCGCCCTTGGCCCTTGCAGCGAAATAGGCCAGCATCTGTTCCGTTGCTTCACCGTTGACCCCGGACATGGTTTCGTTCATAGGCGCCAGGGCAATCCTGTTTTTCAATTCGACCGGTCCAATTTTTATCTTTGATAATACGTGTGCAAACTCCTTTCTGTCAGACATTTATATCCCTCCCATTTTTTAATAGTGAAATCCGACATTTCCGCCCTGCATGAATCAAAAAGGAACAGATAACATCGTTTTATATATGATCAATTGACCTTCCGCGCTCTGCCCTGCCAGAAGCTTTCCTTTATCTTCTTTTTCTCGATTTTCCCCACGATGGTCTTGGGGATGGAATCCCAGAATGCAACAGCCTTGGGGCATTTGTAGCCTGCAAGCCTTGTCTTGCAGTGCTCGATAATGTCCTCTTCAGTGGCCTTCATCCCGGGCTTGAGAACAACCACGGCCTGCACTATCTCACCCCATTTGGGATCGGGTGCGGACACCACGGTACATTCGCTGACAGCCTGATGCTGATAGATGATATCCTCGACCTCCTTGGGATATACGTTTTCGCCGCCGGAGATGATCATGTCGGCCTTGCGGTCTGTCATGTAGACATAGCCCTCCTTGTCCATGAACCCCATATCACCCATATGCAGCCAGCCGCCGCGCAAGACCTCGGCCGTAAGCCTGGGATTCTTCCAGTAGCCCAGCATGACATGCTTGCCCTTTACGCATATCTCGCCGATTTCACCGGTCGGAACGGGATTGTCGTTCTCATCCATGATTTTGACGCGTGAACAGGGGGCTTCCTTTCCTGCACTGGTAAGGTATCTGGTTTTGGGCCCCTCCAGGTGGTGGTCATCCCAGCTCAACATGGTCACCGGCGCACCTGCGGTTTCGGTGGAACCATAACCCTGAGCGAATATATTGCCGAATTTTTTGATGCAGCGTACAAGAATCTCGGTAGGAAACGGGCTGCCGGCATAAGAGAGGATGCGCAGACTGGAAAGATCATATTTCTCGACATTGGGATAGTCCACAATCCATCCGTAGATGGTGGGCACCAGATTCATGTGCGTGCACTTCTCATCCTGGATGAGCTGAAAGATCATATCGAGATTGGGCCTTCGGTTGATGCAGACCTTGCCGCACACAACCATTATTGCCAGAATAGGCCACCAGGAGACATGGAAAATAGGGAGCACATAGCAGGTGGAGTCATCACGGTTCAGATTCATGCTCAGGGCGGCCATGATTCCTGAGAGCACGCAGTTGCGGTGTGAGAGCATTACACCTTTGGGCAGGCCTGTTGTGCCGCCGGTGTACATCAGGATGGCAAGATCATCCTCCTGTACGTCATATTCATCGAGATCGGGTTCGGCATTAGAAGCCTCTTTCAGAAGGCTGTCATAATCGAGGAATCCGTCAGTCGGGTTGTCGAAGCTGATCCATGTCTTGATATTGCCAAGCTTCGGCTTTAGCCCACACACCTTTTCCTCATATCCGTCTCCCGCAATCAGGAGGGTCGCCTCGCTGTCATTTATAATATAGATGATTTCATCATCACCCAGACGAGTATTCAGAGGGGTCACGCTCATTCCCAGCTTGGCGGCTGCAAAATAGGCCTCGAGATATTTTGAGCAGTTGTCGGCCATCACTGTGATTCGGCCGCCCTTCCTGCAGCCAAGCACGACAAGTGCATTAGCTAATCGGTTTATGCGATTGTTGAATTCTTTGTATGTCCATCGTAAGCCTTCAAACACGACCGCTACTCGCTCGGGATAATTGATAGCCGAGGTGCGCGGAATATCTCCAAGTGTATACATATTTCAACCTCCTTAAGTTATTGGGCTCATGACCATGACTTCGGAAGGCCCTGGAACTGCATGAGCATGTTGCGGCTCATCTCGTTCGATATTGGCGAAAACTGGATCTGGTAGGCGTCACGCAGGAACATGGAGACCGGATATTCATTGCATATGCCATAACCGCCGAATATTTCTGACCCGTAGGTGCCTGCATGGCGCGCACCCTCGGCAGCAACGAGCTTGGCCATTGTGGCCTCAAGATGATATGGTTTGCCGTGATCGCAGAGCCATGCGGCCTTATAGGTAAGGTTGCGGGAGTTTTCCAGGTTGATGTACATGTCGGCCAGGTAGTTCTGCAGTATCTGGAAGCGGCTGATGGGACCGCCAAAGGCGTTGCGTTCCTGGACATACTTGAAACAGTAATCATATATGGCGGCGATGATACCCACTCCCATCATTGCCACGCCGATACGCTCGGGGTTAAGCACGGTCATGATCTCATAGAAGGCATTGCCTCGTGTGCCTATGAGATTAGACTTGGGCACGACCACGTCCTCATAGAAAATCTCAACACTCTCGCAATGGTGACAGCTTATCTTGCCGACCTTGCGGATAGTCACACCCGGGGTTTCCCGCGGCACCATGATGGTGCTCCAGGACATGCTTTTTTTAACGTCACGCTCAGTCTTGCACACCGTGAAGAGCGAGTCTGCAACATGCGCGCCGGTTATGAAGACCTTCTGGCCGTTGATCACCCATGTGTCGCCCTTGTCCTCTGCAAAGGTGGACAACGCTCCCAGGATGTCAGTGCCGCCACCGGGTTCCGTGAGGGCCATGGCGGTCTTGAATTTTCCTTCCGCCAGCAGCGGCAGATATGTGTCTTTCTGCTCTTTGGTGCCGAGTTCGTTCAGAAATCTGAGACCAAAGCCCATGGTTACGCCGACCGCCAGAGCCACAGACATGGATGCCTTGCAGATCTGCTCGTACCCGATCATCGTGTCGACCATTCCCAGGCCTTGTCCTCCGTATTCCACCGGTACCGGCCCGGATAGGATTCCGATATCGATAAACTTCTTCCAGAGCTCATCTGGCGGAAAGTCTACGTTTTCATCCATCCACCTGACATATTCATAATTGAGTTCCTTCTCGCAGAATTTCTTCATGGTCTGTTGCATGAGTATCTGGTCTTCGTTTAGGCAGAAATCCATATAAGACCTCCTTATTTTTTCTCGTCAGTGGCGATGTTTGCCTGCTTCTGTGCGGCAACCAGGTCATCGGGTTTTTTTCTGAACGTATCCATCACGGCCTGAATGTCAGGTGCATATGTCAGCCATTGGATGGCGCCGCGCTCAAGGGCCAGAGCCGCATCCATGCTACCGCACTCCAGCGAGCGTCCCATGACCTCCTTGGCCATGCGCAGTGCGATGACCTTCTTCGAGCTGATATTTGCGAGCACTTCGCTGAACCTGGCTTCGAACTCCTCGTCCTTGAACACTCTCGTCAGAAAACCCATCTCGTACATGTCCTTGGCAAGGAAATCCTTGCGGCCGCTGTAGATAATCTCGCGCGCCCGGTAGATGGGCATTGAGCGGGCGATGCGAACCGTGCCTCCCCAGCCGGGCAGGATTCCCATGTTGATTTCGGTGGTGCCGAATTTGGCGGACTCCCTGGCGTAGATGAGGTCGCACATGAGAGCCAGCTCAAGTCCGCCGGCAAGACAGTGTCCGGTAACTTTTGCGATCACCACCTTTTCGCAGAGCTCGATCGCCTTACCGATTCCATAGCCCTGGTGAGCAAGCCAGTTCATCGACTCCATGTGTTCTGCAAGTGACGGGAATATGCTCAGGTCGCCGCCAGTGCAGAAGGCCTTTCCGTTTCCGGCCAGAACCACCACAGCCACGGCGGTTTCATCTCTGACTTTGCGAAAGGCATCGAGAAGCTCTGCAGCCATTTCTCGGTTGATGGCGTTGTACTTGTCAGGCCGGTTGAGCGTTATGGTGCAAACGGGGCCGTTGATCTCATAAAGTATGGTTGTATAATCAACCATGATGAACACCTCACTTTTTGACCGGCCGGAAATACGGCAGGTAGAATCCTTCGCGCTCGTGGAACACGACCTCGACTTCCATATCGAACTTGATGTCCTTGGGGTCGCATTCAACGATGCGGGTCATCATGCGGATGCCTTCGTCAAGATCAACATAGGCGATGGTGTAGGGCAGCTCGTCCATGAACTTGGGCTCGACCATGCTGTAGGCAGTGGAAAAAGTTAATATCCTGGCCTTGCCGCTGGCCTCGATCCAGCCAAGGTTGCCCGACCAGCATTCCGGGCAGAATTTCCGGGGGTAGAATATATGAGATTTGCAGTCATTGCAGAACTGGATAAGAAGCTTGCCCTGTTTTGTTCCTTCCCAGAATTTCTCCGACCAGGGCTGTGTTTCGGGAACCGGTTTTTTCATTTCGAATTCCATGTCAGGCCTCCTTTCCCCAAATGGTAGCTATATTGTTGAATCCTGATCCTCCACCTGCATTCTGATAGACATATCTGCAGTTCTTGACCTGGCGCTCGCCTGCTTTGCCCATGAGCTGGCGGGCGGTCTCGACATAAGTTGCCGCGCTCACGCCCGAGCCTGTATGGCCGCGTCCGGGAGCATCACCGATAGTCGACCACGGGATATCACCCCCAAAGGACATGTGGCCTTCAAGGAAGTATTTGCCGCCCTGTCCCGGAGGGGCCACCTCGAGCCACTCGCATACCAGCGGATGAGCCAGAGGGTAGGCCAGATAACAGTTCCAGAGGCTGACATCATCCTTGGAAATGCCGGCCTGGGCCATGGCCTCCTTGGCGGTTACACGGAAGCCTTCTTCCACCTTCTTGAAATCCCGCATAACGCAGGTACCGCTGAAATAGCGCACCGAGTCGCCCAGCTTATAGGCGGCCGGACGCTTCATCTTTTTTGCATCCTTGGCAGAAACGATGACCATTGCGCAGCCGCCGTCACCCAGAACATTACTCTCACGTTTGTGCAGAGGTGTATTGAGCAGATCTGAAGACAGGACCTTCTCAACGGACGGCACTTCCTTGCCAAAGAAGAACGAATTGGGGTCTTTGGATGCCCAGCTCCTGAGGGCGGTCACCACCGAGGCCATCTGCTCGGGCGTGCAGCCCGACTCATACATGAAGCGGTTGGCCATCAGGCCCATGATGATATTGTAGGTGGTGCCATAGGGGTATTCCCATTGCAGGTCAACACCGGCCTTGGCGAAGAAGTTGATCTGATCGATAAGCGGAATGGTGGAATGAATCGTGACATGCTGCACTATTACAGCCTTTGCCACGCCGCTAGTTATCCACTGCTCGGCCAGCCGGATGGCGTTCGAAGTTGAAGCCCCGCCGGCATTAACACTGACCGCATCCTTACAGCCCTTGAGGCCGAGTTCTTCCGGAAGCTTGCCGAAAGAAAGTTCAGCCGCGATCTTGGGCTGGGCCTGAGGGGTTACACTGATGACGCCCTCAATGTCATTTTTGTGAAGCCCTGAGTCCCTTACCGCCTCCATGCAGGTGTCATAGATGATATCCCAATGCGTGCGCTCAGGCCGGTTGGCAGTCGGAACCTCGCCAATGCCGATGATTGCGATTTTCCCTTTACTCATAAGCTCTCCTTTATCGATGAAATGAGTGTTAATTATTTATAACTTGATAAACAGTACCGTTCGGTACTATAGTTAATAGTAATCTCATTATTCATGTATGTCAATCGTGTTTTAAAAAATAATTTTTGAATAAGGGATGCAGGCCATATTCCTTGGTAACAGGGCTTTATCGATGATATGGTTTATGAGATATTAGAACCAAAAGGAGATGAATTTATGCCGCGACATCCACGGCGCTTGAAAATATCAGAAATAAGCGAACAGACAGGGACAAGTCCCGCCACTATCAGATATTACGTCAGAAAGGGTTTGCTGCCCAGGCCTTTGAAGACCGGCAGGACAATGGCTTACTATGACGACATTCATATACAGAGGCTTGAATCCATCAAGCGGCTGAAAAACGAGGGACACGGCCTGCAATCGATAAAAGAGAACCTCATGTCCAGCACCCAGATAATGCCTGCAGCCAGGAACGAGGTTTTTCATACGCGAACGCGTGAAACAATTATCACTGCCGCCGTCGAACTATTTCGCGAAAAGGGATATGAGTCCACAAGCATAATGGATATCGCCGGAAGGGCTCATACCGGAAAGGGAACCATATATCAGTATTTCAAGGGCAAAGAAGACCTTTTCTTCGAATGTGCAGAGAGTATTTTTTATGACATCGCCAAAGACGATCCCGCGGTGAGGGATGAAACCGACGGTCTCAAACGACTCAGGAACCGTTCCATGGCTATGACACGAACCACCCGACACGTTTACGACATGTTGAACCTGGCGCGGGGTGCCTCCATCAGGGAAAATCCCGCCTATAAGGCAAAACTAGAACAGATCATGCATAATTTTATAGAACCCATCAAGGCCGATGTTGAAACAGCTATATCCCAGGGCAGCATACGCCCCATGAACAGTAACCTTATCGCACACCTGCTGGTCGGTGCGACTGAATACAGTCTTTATTATGAGATCGATCGCGGTCTCGATCCGGAAGAGATCATATCGAGAGGCTGGACCCTTGTCTTCGGAGGTGTAGCAGTCAGAGGAAAGAACAAATCCTCAGAGGATAAATGATGAGTACGATAAAACGCATGAAGATATCGGAGTTCTCCTTCCTGACGGGTGTGCCTGTCTCGACCATCAGGTATTACATATGGGAAGGAATCCTGCCTCCTCCTGTCAAAGCGGGCCGGACACGAGCCTACTATAACCAGGAACATATTGATGCACTCGGACTTGTCAGGCAAAAACAGATCATGGAGCACAAACCGCTATCGGTCATACGTGAAGAAATGTCCCATGTGCTCAGCCGCTCACATATTGAAACCAATGATGAGAATATTCCCGCAGGAAGAAGGGAGGACATAATAACATCTGCCATAGAGGTCTTCTTTGCAAAGGGTTTAGCAGAAACCACCATCGCTGACATTGCATCCGAAGCAAGGATCAGCAAGGAGACTTTCTATCTTTACTTCAAGAATAAGGAAGAGCTTTTCATCGCCTGCGCCGATCGTATTTTCCATGAAATGTACAGGGATGTATGGCAGGAGATCCGGAATGAGAAGGATATGATGCGACGTTTCCGCAAGCGCGCCATTGCCTATTTTTCCTCCTATCCCCGCTGGGTAGTCATGATGAATCTCCTGCGGAGCAACGCAGTGGGAGACAATCCCGTCTTCAAGGAAAAGTTCCGCCAGGTCATAAGCGAAATCGTCGGCCCGATAACCCAGGATATAGAACGTATGCAGAAACTCGGCGAGGTCCGGGATGATATCGACATCAATCTTGCCGGATATATTGTCATGGGGATGTCAGAATATGCGGCAGCCTTGATTCATCAGGGTGTGTTTTCGGAATCTGAAATAATTGAAAACCTGGAAATAATATTCTGGTCTGGTTTAAGTGAAAGAAACTAATAATCTTCTTCTGGATGAAAAGAATGTCCAAACATATGAGACAACAATGCTCAATATTCAGCGATAGTATTCAGGCATAACCCTCTCGATATTTTTCCATAGAAATTTAATTTTTTTATAGCATTGACAAAAAGCCGGTTTTTATTGTTCAGATTCCTGAAAAAGAACTTGGAGACAGCGATTATGGATGACTATCGAAAGGAATACCGGAAAAAGCTCGTAAGTGCGGATGAGGCCGTAAAGGTGGTAAGGTCAGGGGACTGGCTTGATTATTCCTTCGGGCTCAGTTCGCCGAATGAACTGGACAGAGCGCTTGCAAAAAGAAAAGACGAGCTTGCCGATGTGAACATCCGTGTCTGCATCGGGCTCTGGCCTCACCATACGCTCGAGGCGGATCCCGAAAAAAGGGCTTTTCACTGGAACAGCTGGCATTTCAGCGTAAAGGAGCGCGAATACTACAACAAGGGTCAGCTTTCATATGTGCCCATGAAGTTCAACGAATGTCCTGACATGACACGAAACGAATGTGTGCCTGCAAGGATATTCATGGCGACAGTAAGTCCGATGGACAAGCACGGATATTTCAATTTCGGGTCAAACTCTCCGGCATCTCTGGCTGCCGTGGAAAAGGCCGAATACGTGATCCTCGAGGTTAATACCAACATGCCGAGAGTCCTGGGCGGAAATCAGGAGTGCATTCACATTTCACGGGTTGACTATATCGTTGAGACGTCAAATCCGCCGCTGCCTACGATTCCCGTACTGGAACCGAATGAGATAGAAAAAAAGATTGCTTCGAACATAATCGAGTACATGCGTGACGGCTGCTGTCTTCAGCTGGGCATAGGCGGTGTCCCGAGCGCGATCGGCACCATGATATCGGAATCCGACCTGAAAGACCTTGGCGTTCATACCGAGATGTATGTGGACGCCTATCTCAAGATGTATAAGGCAGGAAGAATCACATGCTCGAAGAAGCCTATAGACCGCTACAAGCAGGTCTTTTCATTTGCCATAGGGTCAAGAGACCTCTATGATTTTATTGACGACAACCCGGGCGTGATATCGTATCCGGTTGACTACACCAATGATCCCAGGAACATCTCCATGATCGACGATTTCATTTCCATAAACGCATGCATCGAGGTCGATCTCTTCGGTCAGGTGGCCTCGGAAAGCGTCGGGCATATACACAAAAGCGGTACCGGCGGACAGCTGGATTTCGTCGAAGGCGCATACAAGTCAAACGGAGGCATGAGCTTTTTATGTCTTGCTTCAACTTATGACAAGAAAGGCAAGGTTCTTTCGAGGATCAGGCCGACGCTCGATCCCGGAACGATTGTCACCTGCCCGAGAACGGCTGTACATATGATCGCGACCGAATACGGCGTAGTGAGCATGAAGGGGAAGAGCACCTGGGAAAGGGCCGAGGCGCTCATATCGATAGCTCATCCGGACTTCAGGGACTGGCTTATAAAAGAAGCGGGGAAGATGAAGATTTGGAAGCGCTCAAATAAAATAAGTTGATATTGTGGTGAGAAAAACCTGAAAGAACAATGATTTTAAGGGAGAGCAAATGACCATATTCATAATCGTCGGCATGCCTGCTTCGGGCAAGAACTGTGCGAAGGATTACGCAAAGGCCAAGGGTTATCCGTATTTTGCAACAGGTGATATTGTCAGGATGGAAGTGGCAAAAAGAGCAATTGAGGCCAATGCTGAAAACATGGGCAGTGTTTCGACCGAGATGAGGGGGGCTGACGGTCTGGGGGTTACCAGGCAGGCGCTTTCAACAGCGCTTAACCAGAATTCGCCCGTCGTATTCCTCGAAGGCATGCGCTCATGGCCGGAAATTAAACTTATTAAGGAAAGTGCTGATGCCTGTGTTATAGCTTTTCTTGCACCCAGAAAATTAAGGCTCGAAAGAATCATGAGCCGGGGACGCTCGGATGATTCGGCGGAAGCGTTCGACGCGCGCGACATGCGCGAGATCGAATACGGTACAGCCGTTCCTGTAGCGCTCGCGGACGCCTATATCCTCAATACCTCCTCGATGGATGATGCTGTTAACACACTGGATGAAATAGTGAAAAAATCATTAATGAGGGGATAAGCATTTGACTGCCTGGATAATTTTATTTTTTGCCGGTCTTTCCGAGATATGCTGGGCCGTGGGCATGAAGTACACGGAAGGTTTTACAAGGATATGGCCGAGCGTTTTTACTGTGGTCTTCATGCTGGTTAGCGTGCTGCTTCTGGCCCAGTCGTTGAAAACTCTTCCGGTAGGCACCGCATATGCGATCTGGACCGGGATAGGCGCAATCGGCACAGCCGTTTGCGGTATGATCCTTTTTGGTGAACCCAGGGACGCCGCCAGGCTTTTCTGCATATTCCTGATTGTAACGGGCATCGTTGGGCTCAAACTGGTTACAAAAGCCTGACAAGGCCCGTGCGGCTTATTTCCCTAACGGCAGGTTGAGTCCGGCCTTCATGTACAAGTCAGAGGCATCCTGAGGATGTTCGAATTTCGCGTAGCAGGATACATATGCCGAGAGAACCTGTTTGCCTGCCGTGAATGTCCTTCCAATACCTCCTCCCAGAGGCACCGTCCATTGCTGAGAGCCGGGCAGGTTGTAGTCGCATTGAAATTCGGGGTCTATATACATATACCAGCCTTTTTCCAGGTTCACATAGATGAACGGCCTTATGTAGAGCCGGTCGACCTCGCCCCTGCTGACGGGACCTGCGAAAGAGAAGAGCCCGTAAGTAGAGACGCCTGCAACCACGTTACGGCCCGTGTAAACCAGTGCAGCTGAAGGTCCTGCTGTCCATCTGCCAGTCCCAAGGAGATCGCCAGTTGCAGTCGGTATGCCGATGACCGGCCCTATGCCCCATGAGATGCCTTCATGCAGCGAACCGGCCAGTAATGCAGTGATTTTCATATCACCAAATCCCGCCTGCTTCTCAGGCCAGGGAACATAGACGAGCGGGATGTCCGGTTTGACGATTATGTCCATTCCGGCGCCTGCATGAAAGGGAAGCGAGGCGCTGAAATCAAGCGTGTCCATCGTTTCGTTGCGGCCGGGTCCGTATCTGAAATATGCCGTGTCCTCAATTGATACGCTCAAGAGATCGCTCAGGGGGTTCTGAAGCCTTTCGGAAAGGCTGATAAGTCCTGTCTCTTCGCTTTGCCCATAGGCATTGGCGGTGAGGCAGAATAACGTAAGAATGACAAGGGGCAGCAGACGCGCCTTTATCATTAAAGTCATTTCGGTGTTTTTATGCCCCATATATTCTCGCAATATTCCCTGATGGAACGGTCTGAAGAAAATTTGCCCATTCTGGCAACGTTCAGGACCGACATTTCCGTCCAGTGTTCTTTGTCCCTGTAGGCTGATGATACCCTGTTCTGACAGTCGATGTATGACTGGTAGTCGGCAAAAAGCATGAACGGGTCGTAATTCAGCAGGTTATCGACAAGCGGTTTGAAAAGCTCCCTGTCTCCCCCTGAAAAATATCCGGAGCTTATAAGGTCGATTGCCTCTCTGAGTTCTGAGTTTGATTCATACCAGTCGCGAGGATTATATGCCGCGTCCTTTAGTTTCTTCACCTCTTCGGCCGTATTGCCGAAGAGGAAGAAGTTGTCTTCGCCAACCTCCTGCCTGATCTCTATATTCGCCCCGTCGAGAGTGCCGATTGTAAGGGCGCCGTTAAAGGAAAATTTCATGTTGCCTGTGCCCGAGGCCTCGAGTCCTGCCGTCGAAATCTGTTCTGAAAGCTCAGCAGCGGGATATATCCTCTGTCCGGATTTGACCCCGAAATCGGGGAAGAAGACGACCTTCAAGATATCTTTCGAAACAGGGTCGTTGTTCACGACATCACCCACAGAATTGATGAATTTGATGATGAGCTTGGCCATATGATAGCCGGGCGCGGCCTTGCCACCGAATATGAATGTGCGTGGCGTTGTTTCAATGCCGGGATTGTGCCTGAGCCTGTTGTATTGTGTTATTATGTTCAGAACGTTCAAGTGCTGTCTCTTGTATTCATGTATGCGCTTTACCTGGCAGTCGAACATGGATGAAGGATCCACAATGATGCCGGTCTTGTTCTTTATGAGTTTTGCCAGGCCGCATTTGTTGTCATACTTGATTTTCCGCCATTTATCGCAAAAGGATTTGTCCTTGGCTTGTGGTTCAAGCTTTCTGAGCTCTTCGGGTTTTGTCACCCATGTCTCACCTATGGTCTCTTTTATAAGGCAGCTCATGGCCGGGTTGCTCAGAAGCATCCATCTTCTTGGAGTGACTCCGTTTGTTATGTTGAGGAATTTATGAGGCCACATATCATGAAAGTCTTTCAGAAGCTCATTTTTGACGAGCTCGGAATGAAGCTTCGCAACACCGTTTATCTTGTGGCTTCCTATGCATGCGAGATTGGCCATCCTTACATGGCGGCCTCCGGTCTCGTCTATTATCGAGAGCCTTCTCACCTTTTCCTCATCGCCGGGGAACAGCCGTCTTACTTCTTCGAGGAACCGGCGGTTTATTTCGTATATTATCTCCATGTGACGCGGGAGGATATGGTTGAACAGCTCGAAGTCCCACTTTTCAAGCGCTTCGGGCATGAGGGTATGGTTTGTGTAGGAGAATGTGTTGACGGTTATCTCCCAGGCATCGTCCCAGTCGAGGTCGTGTTCGTCAACAAGAAGCCTCATCAACTCGGCCACTGCGATCGAGGGGTGCGTGTCGTTAAGCTGCACAGCCCAGATCTTGTGGAATTCCCGGGGGGATCTTTCCATGTCGGACAATGTCCTGAGCATATCCTGGAGCGAACATGTCACAAAGAAATACTGCTGGGCGAGCCTTAATTGCCTGCCCGAGAAGTTCTCGTCGTTTGGGTAAAGAACCTTGGTGATGTTTTCCGAATATATCTTGTCTTCCACGGCCTTGTAATAATCGCCGTGGTTGAATGCCTGAAAATCGAAAGATTCGGCGGCCTCTGCTTTCCATAGCCGCATCAGGCTGCAGTTTGGGACACGGTATCCGGGTATCCACATGTCATATGCAACGCCGCGCACTTCATGGTGAGGAATCCAGTTCACCCTGTAGCGGCCCGATTCATCGGTATAAGACTCGGTATGCCCGCTTATCTTGACGTTGACCGCCAGTTCCGGTCTTGGGATTTCCCAGGGGTTGCCGTCCTGCAGCCACTTGTCGGTCACCTCATGCTGCCAGCCGTCCTGAATTACCTGATCGAATATTCCGAACTCATATCTGATGCCGTAGCCAATCGCCGGGACCTCAAGGGTTGCCAGCGAGTCGAGGTAGCATGATGCAAGCCTGCCCAAACCTCCATTCCCGAGGCCTGGTTCATGCTCCTGACCCAGTATATAATTGAGGCTGTATCCCTGCGCCTTGAGCGCATTCAATACTTCATCGAATATTCCGAGATTGATAAGGTTGTTGCCGAGCTGGGGGCCTACCAGAAACTCTGCGGAAAAATAAGCCACCACCTTGGCCGCCTTTTGAAATCCGGCAACCATGCTTTCGGATTCACGCATGATCATCCTGTCGCGCACGATGTAGGCAAAGGCCATGAAGGCATCGTTCCTGGTGATCTTGAGTGTCGTAAGCCTGCCCTGCATGCAGAGCAGCTGGTCTTCAAACGCCTGTCTTAAATCTTCAAGCCCGAGTCCGAACCTTACGGAATCCTTCCTGTCATTATTTTTCTGAAAGAGTTCATTTTCCATGTTATGCTCCGGTTAGTTGAATTGAATGCCCAAGAATTTGTTCGGCCGAATAGCTCTGCAACTTGAATAAAACAGAAATATACTTGATTCTTAAACGTTTTTTTTGCCTGAATTATATTTAACCAGTTTTTCCCAAAGTATAGCACCATCAGAACTGCAATAGTCTTTTGAAAATTCAACGGTAAACCTGTTAATCACTTTCGCATATTCTTTATTAAATTCATCATTCCTTTGTTTCGCTTTATGTCCTAATGGTTCAATTATATCCGTATAGAGGAATTCGTTCCCAGAAATAAATTCCCAAAATCTCTGCCCACATAACTTGTAATAGTCACCTTTATCGGGTTTATTATCTTGACCGTAACAGCACCCATTGATAGCGATGGTAATAATATTAGAATTGCTTGTCCTTAATGTTTGTTTAGTCCGTTTAAAGTCATCTTTCATTTTTGCAATCTGACGGCTGTTTCCCCAATTAGGACCAGATTTAATTGAAATAATATATCTTTTATCTTTATTCTCGAATTCTAGATCAATACCAGTAGCTGATGATTTTTTCCCTCCATAAACCTTGCTACATACAAAAATAGCAAGACCTTCAAGAAAGTCTCCAAAAATACCTTCTTCCTGAGATGAGAGATGTGCATCTAGAAGTGTTTTAACAAGTTCCTCGGCAATATTTATGTTTCTTGCTTTAAATAAATATGGATTTTTTCTTGCGATTATCTTGTTTAATTTCAGTTTTAAAAGATTATCAATTCTTCTGTCGTGAAAACCTTTAATGTTATTTTCTATATAGCTCGTGATCTCAAAAATAGTAATCTTACCCATTAAAGAATAACCTCAGATAAAAGTAACTGTTTTTCACAAATATTCTCTTTGACCAAGGTAATATATTCTTCGAGGATATCAATTCCCAATGAGTTTCTGCCCAGAGATTTAGCCACTTCCAAAGTTGTACCACTTCCCATAAATGGATCGAGAATCCAGTCTCCTTCTCTTGAAAAAAGCTTAATGAACCATTCAGGTAAAGCTTTTGGGAATGCAGCGCTGTGATTTCTATTTCCTGTTTCAGTGGCAAGGTGCAGTACATTTGATGGATATGCCATTTCTCGACCAACCCAGTTAGAAATATTTTTACCGAAACCGCTTTTAACCTGTGAATTGAATCTTATAATATCATTTTTGCCTAAGTTTTTAAGTCTTGATTTTGCCCAGTCACCTATTGGAACCATTACGGCATCCTGATACATTTTGAATTGTTTTGTCTTATTGAATTGAAGGCATCTCTCCCATGCATCTCTGAATCTATTCGGCCATTTACCTGGGTGGCAGTTTTTTTTATGCCAGACAAATTCTTCTGTCCATAGCCAACCTTGTCTACGCATTTCAAGGATAAGTTCAATTACATATGTATGCCTTTCTCCATTAACAACTTTTTCTTTAATATTAAGAATAAAAGTTCCTGATGGTTTCAGTACTCTAAAAAATTCAGAGCTTCGCGGAGAAAACCATTCAACATATTTGTCTGGAGAAATACCTCCGTATGTTTTTTCCCTACAATCAGCATAAGGGGGAGAAGTTATTATCATATCAAAGGAATTGTCGGGAAAGTCTTTCAGGATATCAAGACAGTCACCATGTTTTATAAGGCATTCAACATTTTCCATAATATTTTTATAACATGAACAAGCATGGTTGATAAGTAATATTGTGAACCTTTCCTTGAAATAATGAAAGGAAACGGTTCACAAAAAATTATCCTTTCACGCCAGCGGCGCCCAGAAGCATTTTAATGATGCTGTTCCATGTCTTCCGGGGGTCGGGGATCTGTTCAGGTTCTATCATCTCGGCTGACATCTTTATGTCAGGCGTTTCATTTCCCGTACCGCCTTCATTTTTCAGGTTGAACAGCAGCCTCTTGGGCTCGCCCTTTTTGGCAGACCATGCAGTCCAGCTTGTGAGTTCTCCGCCGTTGGGGTCACCCGAATGCACGAAGTTGGCGTAATACTTTCTCATGACCGCAGAAAGCGCCTCTGCTCCGGGCAGGTTCTTCTTGTTCCATGCAAAAAACGCCAGGCTGGACTTGTCGGTAATGAAATTGCCGAACACGAAAGGCAGGTCCATCGCATGGCCTGCACCAATAAAGAAATCAAACGGCTCAGGCTCTTCATCCCACATGAACTTGTAGACCCATACATCATTCTGCCACTTCTTTAATGCGGCTACCGTCTGATCCACACCGAAGCCTTCCATATACAGCTGGCCGATCGCGGTTGCCGGTCCGTAAAGCGCCAGTATAGGGTAAGAGACCGGGTCAAGAAGCTTGTTCAAATCGAAATTCGGATTGTCCGGGTCATATGCCTGGGTGGCAGCCCACAATCTCTTGGGGTTGAAAACCAGCTGGGATATGAGGAGCCTCAGTTCCTCCTTTGTGCAGCCGATGATTACGGACACTTTATTATAATTTCCTTCCTTTATGCAGTCTATCTGCGCTTTGGGCACCACATAGCCGTCTTCGTAAACTCCCATCATGGCATCCGCCACGGTTATGCTGTCCATGGGGAGCGTAAACGGCCCGCAGTTGTCCGGGGGGTATATTTCTTCGATGGTCTTTGAGCGGAGATAATTGCTGACCCATTCATTTGATTTGTCTTTAAGAAAATCGCTGACACCTGATTTGGTTGCGAGCCCGTCCTGGACGATAAGCCTTTCGAGCATCATTTGTGCTTTTTTCCCGGCACTGTCGGTTGTGCAGGAATTGCTGAACCCGCTGTGGATGATTGCCTTGTTAAAGAGCCCTTTCGCAAGGGGCGAGGCCATCATGGTCAATGTATTGATGCCGCCTGCGGACTGACCGGAGATTGTCACGTTGTCCGGGTCGCCGCCGAATGCGGCAATATTCTGTTTTATCCATTTGAGAGACTGGATAATGTCGAGTGTGCCGTAATTACCTGAGTCATCGAGCTTGTCGCCAGTGAGCAGGGCTGGGTGCCTGAACCACCCGAGGTAGCCTATCCTGTAGTTTACCGTCACGAAAACGAAATTGCCGTCTGATGAAACCCTGGCGCCGTTATATATGCTTACATCCGACCTGCCGATTATGTTGCCGCCTCCGTATATGAAAACATAAACAGGAAGTTTTACCTCTGTGGTATTGGGTCGCCAGATATTCAGAAACAGGCAGTTTTCGCTGCCGGTCACCTTGCCGTCGCCGATGATATCAGAAAGCGTATCCGCCCCGGTCTCGGAAAGGAAATTACCGTACTGGGTACAGAAGCTGCAGAATTTTGTGGCATCTCTTATCCCGTCCCATGGTTCCGGTTCCTGAGGGGCTCTCCACCTGAGATTGCCGAGGGGAGGTTTGGCAAATGGGATTCCCAGCCATGCAAGGGTATTATACCGGTCGGCCTTGCCCCTTAAAACACCCTGGCTTACCGTGACATCAAGCGGAGAACCTTTAATTTCAGGGTTGTTTGAAGTGTCTTCCGCTGTTCCGCCTGCGGCGGCAGTATCATCGCTTGATGATTTTGAACAGCCGGATATGACGCACGAAAGGAAAATTATCAAATATACAAGTAACAATCTGAAGCGTATTGCCATGAATGCCTCCATTATTAAATTTAAAAGTCTCGTAAATTAAAAACTTGTTGTACTGTGAAAAAAATAATACTTTAAAAGGTGAGGTCAAGTGCCGGTGAACCGTTTAAAACTAAGTCATGGTTAACAACCGAAAAGGAAATGAAAAAAAGGGTAAGTATTCCCGGATATGCGAGGAGGACAAATATGAGAAGTGATTTGATGAAAAAAGGCGTGGAAAAGGCGGGCCACCGTTCGCTTCTGAAGGCGATAGGACTTACAAACGAAGAGATTAAAAGGCCTTTTGTAGGGATAGTGAATTCCGCAAACGAGATCATTCCGGGTCATATTCACCTTAACCAGATAGCCGCTGCGGCAAAGTCGGGCGTCAGGATGGCCGGGGGCACACCGCTTGAATTTTCGGTAATTGGGGTATGCGACGGACTGGCCATGCACCATGAAGGTATGCATTATTCATTGCCTTCAAGGGAGATGATTGCGGATTCCATCGAGATTATGGCCAGGGCGCATCCGTTCGATGCACTGGTGTTTATAACCAACTGCGATAAGATTATACCAGGTATGCTCATGGCCTGCCTCAGACTTAACCTTCCTTCGGTCTTTATCTCCGGCGGCCCCATGCTTGCAGGGGTAATGAACGGCAAAAGCGTCGACCTCATCAGCGTGTTCGAAGGTGTAGGCAGGGTAAGGTCTGGAAAAATGTCACAGAACGAGCTTGACGAACTCGAAGACTGCGCATGTCCCACATGCGGTTCATGTTCGGGGATGTTCACCGCCAATTCCATGAACTGTCTTACCGAGGCATTAGGACTCGGACTTCCCGGCAACGGCACCATACCGGCCGTTTATTCCGAGAGGATACGGCTTGCAAAAAAGGCCGGAATGGCCGTGATGCAGCTTGTCGAAAAGGATATCAAACCCGGGGACATAGCCACACGAGAAGCCTTCTTGAACGCTATAGCCGTTGACGTTGCACTCGGATGTTCCACCAACACGGTTCTTCATGTGCCTGCGATTGCTTATGAAGCGGGAGTGGATCTCGAACTTGACGATTTTGACAAAACGAGCCTTAAGGTTCCACACATATGCAGCATGTCACCGGCCGGGCCTCATCATCTTGAAGACCTGTACATGGCAGGCGGGGTTCAGGGGGTGCTGAAGCGCCTGGCTGAATTAAAGGTTCTTGACCTTAAGGTAATGACGGCAACAGGCAGGACGCTAAAGGAGAACCTCAAGAATGCCCGTATTTCAGATGAAGATGTCATAAGACCGGTAAAAAAGGCCTATCATAAGGAAGGTGGCATTGCGATTTTAAAGGGTACCCTGGCACCTGACGGTGCGGTCGTAAAACAGTCGGGCGTTGCGCCCGAAATGATGAAAAGAAAAGGCCCGGCAAGGGTCTTCGATTCGGAACATGATGCTTCCAATGCGATCCTGGGTAAAAGGATAAAGAAGGGCGACATCGTTATTATCCGCTATGAGGGCCCCAAAGGAGGCCCCGGTATGCGAGAAATGCTATCGCCAACGGCAAATATTGTGGGCATGGGTCTTGGCAATGACGTGGCGCTGATCACGGATGGTCGCTTCAGCGGCGGCACCAGAGGTGCTGCGATAGGCCATGTCTCCCCCGAGGCCGCGCTCGGCGGGCCTATTGCATTAGTCAAAGAAGGAGATATTATTTCAATAGACATTCCTGCACGAAAGCTGGATCTGCTTGTCCCGGAAAAGGAGCTGGATAAGAGGAAACAGGGATTCAGTCCGAAAAAAAAGAAGCTCACCGGCATCCTCAAACGTTACGCCGACATGAGCCTTTCTGCAGACAAGGGGGCCAGATATAGAGATTAAAAGGAAGCTTGTAAGCCTGAAACTGAAAGGTTGATGGGCAAAACAAAAGCCGAGCAAGGATAATGAAAGAGGCGAGATTCTGGACGAAAAAAGATGATGGTTCTGTCAGATGTGAGCTGTGTCCTCATAACTGCATCATCAGGGAAGGGGCAAGGGGCATATGCGGGGTACGCGAAAACAGGTGCGGAATTCTGTATTCTCTCGTCTGGGGAAGTTCGATTGCCGCCAGCATCGACCCTATTGAAAAGAAACCGCTGTTTCATGTGCTTCCGGGTTCAAGGGCGTTCTCGATTGCAACTGTTGGCTGCAACCTTAAATGTTCGTTCTGCCAGAACAGCGATATTTCCCAGTACCCGGCCGAGACAGGAAAGATAACAGGCCGGGAAATGCCGCCTGAAACGATAATAAAGGAGGCGGCGGAACATGGTTGTGAGTGCATATCGTACACCTACACGGAGCCGACGGTTTTCATGGAGTATGTCCTCGATATATCCAGGCTCGCAAGAGATAAGGGCATCCTCAATACGATCGTATCAAACGGATTCACATCCGTGGACGTAATAAAAAAGGAATTTCCAGGACTGATGGATGCGGCGAACATCGACCTGAAGGCGTTCACGGACCGGTTTTACCGCAGGCTCTGCAAGGCAAGGCTTGCCCCTGTCCTTGATGCGATAAAGGCATATTACGAGGCAGGTGTCTGGATAGAGATAACTACGCTTCTCATTCCCGGGGAAAATGACAGTGACGGGGAAGTCAGGGATATAGCACGGTTTATAAAGTCAATAAGTCCGGACATTCCCTGGCATATAAGCCGCTATTATCCCCGCTACCGTTATGACAAGGCGCCTTCAACTCCGCCGGCCTCACTGGAAAAGGCAAGGGAAACAGGTCTGGCCGAGGGCCTTCATTATGTCTATACGGGCAATGTTCCCGGCACGGCGAGCGAGAACACATACTGTCCTTCATGCGGGAATGTCGTACTCAGACGTATGGGTTTTTCGGTTCTCGAAAACAGGCTCAAGGGTAATGCCTGCTCGATCTGCGGCAATGTCATTGCAGGAAGGTTTAAAAATTAGCGGACAATATCCAAAGATTTATTATGAAAATATTATTTAGTGTGAAGTTTTAACAAGCAAACGCCGAAATATTTAAAAACGGGCTCTTGGTTTGCTGACCATCGCCCGTCACTATTCCTTACTATTTTAAGGGAGATGCTAGCAGGGATGTCAAAACTCGCCAGGGACAGAGAAAAGCCAGTAAAAGTCTGGGAAATGCTTAAGGGGAGTGAGAAAAGGATTGATGCCTATTGCCGGGATTATATGGAATTCCTTTCAGCAGCCAAAACCGAACGCGAGGCTGTAAGGTTTATTTCATCAAAATCCGCTGACGGTATCATTGAAATCAAGAACAGGGGAAGGTCGATCGCCTTGTGCAGAAAAGGCAAGGCCCCGATGCATGAGGGATTAAGAATTATTGCAGCGCATATAGACAGCCCCAGGCTTGACCTCAAGGCCAGGCCCCTTTACGAGGATACGGGGATCGCCATGCTGAAAACCCACTATTATGGGGGGATAAAAAAGTACCAGTGGCTTGCCAGGCCGCTTGCCCTTCATGGATTGGTTGTCAAAGCCGGCAAAAAGACATTGGAGATAACAATAGGTGAAGACGGGGATGACCCGTGCTTTACAATTGATGACCTTCTTCCTCATCTTTCACACAAGGTCCATAACGACAAGAAAGTCTCAGATGCCTTTCAGGGAGAAAAGCTCAACATCATTGCAGGCTCGATCCCGGATATGAAGGCTGAGGATGGAGGGGTGAAGAAAAACATACTTTCCATCCTGAAAGCGAAATACGGCATCGTGGAGGAGGATTTTGTCTCGGCCGATATTGAAATAGTGCCGGCAGGGCCCGCACGCGAGGTTGGCATCGACCGGTCTATGATAGGCGGTTACGGCCAGGATGACAGGATCTGCGCATGGGCGGCATTTGCCGCAATAAAAGACGCGGAGAGGCTTCCGTTCACCTCCATAGTGCTTCTTGCGGACAGGGAAGAGACCGGCAGTGACGGCAATACCGGCATAAAGAGCCGGTTTCTTGAAGAGGTCATTTACGAGCTTTCCGAAAAGTTCAATGAGACTTTGTCCCCGGCCCGGGTCCTTTACAGAAGCAGGGCTATTTCGGCAGACGTGAATGCCGCTTTTGACCCGGATTATCCCGAGGTTCATGAAAAGGCCAATGCAGCGAAGATGGGGATGGGCGTATGCATGACCAAATTTACAGGTTCACGCGGCAAATCCGGCACAAGCGAGGCTTCTGCTGAGTACCTGGGCTGGATTCGCGGTATCTTGAATAAAAGGAGGATACCATGGCAGACGGGGGAACTCGGCAGGGTTGATGAAGGCGGCGGCGGAACCATTGCAAGACATCTGGCTGAATACGGCATGGATATAGTGGATATGGGACCTGCTCTGCTGTCGATGCATTCGCCGTTCGAGCTTGCAAGCAAAGCGGATGCATACTCCGCCTACCTTTCTTATCTCGCATTCCTGGAGGAAAAATGAAGGATAAAGTACTTGGACATGCAGCCTCGCTGCTGGGAGGAATGATTCACAACCTGAATACCCCGCTTATGTGGATAATGGGACGCTCACAGCTTCTTATGTCAAGGAATGAGGGCCTGGAGAAAATCAGGACTATGAACGACGAGGATTTTCTGAAAACAAAGGAAAAGAATACGAAGGACATAGATTCCATAAATCAGGGTGCGGAAAAGATAGACTTCATTCTCAAGAATCTCAGCTATAAGGTTCAGATGGCGACGGAAGGGTTCACTGCAATAGAGATCAGGGAATATCTAAAAAGCGAAATGGATTTTCTGCTTGCGGACATGAGATTCAAGCATGAAACGAAGCTTGAACTGAACATAGACGGCGCAAGGTCTTTTTACACAAAACTCGACTATAACGCACTTTCATGGGCGGTGACCTCGATTATCAGCCTTATAATAGACACAACGGAAAAAGGGCGGACAATAAGGGCTGGTTTTTCAGAGGACACAATTTCGATTGCCTGTCCCGAAGTTGTTTTAACCCCTGAAATAAAGGAGGCAATAGACACAGCCTGTTTATATCTCAAGGAATATGCAGCCGTTTCCGTCTGCGATACCGAAGGCCTGACAGTAAGGCTGAGAATTAAAGACAATTGATGGCTACCGGGAAAATCATCTGTCCTCATTGCGGAAAGAATACCGGTAGATACCTGACGCCTTCGCCCACTGTAGATATAATTATTGAAACCTCGGGAGGGATTGTTCTTGTTAAAAGAAAAAACCCGCCCTTTGGATGGGCGATTCCGGGCGGATTTGTGGATTACGGGGAAAGCGTGGAGCATGCCGCTGTCAGGGAGGCAAAGGAAGAGACCGGCCTCGATGTAAAGCTCACCGGGCTTCTGGGTGTGTATTCCGACCCGGCAAGGGACCCGAGGTTCCATACGATTTCGACCGTTTTTAAAGCGACGGCCGAGGGCGTGCCGGAAGGCCATGATGATGCCGAGGAAGCGCAGATATTCTCACTTGACGCCTTACCCGAGCCGCTTGCCTTTGACCATGCCAAAATCCTTGGAGACTATGCTTTGTGCGAATCAGGGAAGAAAAAAAGAAATGACTAAAAGAATAAAAGTTAAAATAATTTGTCTGCTACTGTTATTAGCTTTAATCCCGCTTCCTGTTCTTTCATATGATATGTCAGGCTGGCGAAAGCCCACTAAAACCGAACTTGCCGGAGATATTGACTGGAGGAAAGAAAGCAAAAATCTCTATTTGAAAGCCGAAGCTGATTTTGACGGTGATGGCAAAAAGGATACAGCCAGCCTTTTAGTTAATGATAAATAGAATAGAATGGGCTTATTCGTTATACTCGGCCGCAATTCAAACATTCCAATCTTACTCGATGAAAGTGAAGATAAGATGTCAATTATATCTATGGGTGTAGATGTTGCTAACCCTGATATATACAAGACAGCTTGCGGCAAAGGTTACTGGAAATGTGAGAAGAATGAACCGGAAGTAATAAACCTGAAGCTGCCGGCAATAAATTTTTTTCAAACAGAGAGCGCGAATTCATTCTTTTATTGGGACAGAAAAAAGAAAGCTTTTAAAAGAATATGGATTAGCGATTAAAGGAACTTGTTAAGGGATATATCTGATAGACGGGGTTTAAGTATTTTGGACAAATCCTGACAATCTATACATGAATAATTATCTGGTTATAATGACAACAATGTAATACAATAAAATACAAAGATGCAGGAGGATATTATGCAGAATCATCTTATATCTTTAAGGATAGACCACCAGACATACAGCCTGCTTGAAAAGCATGCAGCGGCACTTGACAGACCGAAGGCCTGGCTGATCAAAAAGGGGGTCCGGGCATATCTTGAAGCGCTGGACAGGAAAGACAGCGACAGCAAAAACGCCTGGGCCAGATTCTGGGAAATGACAGAGGGAGTTTCGGAAATTGGTACAAAAGGTTCCGGTTTAACAAAACATCTGCTTGATGACAGGCGCAGCCGTGAAAAGTAAGCAGGAGAAGGAAACCCTCAGGTTGACCGTCGATGCCAGTGTCTGGATAAATGCACGTTCTCCAAGGGAAAAAGGCTATAATCAAAGCAAAAAAGCGCTGATGATAATTGAAGAGATGAATATACCAGTGTTTTCACCTTCCATACTTATAGTTGAACTTGCAGCCAGTGTCTCTCGTGCAACCGGTGACGAAAAAGCAGGCATCTTGTTTTCAAGGCTTGTTTCCGAACTTCCCAACATCGAACTAATGCCTGTAACCCTTGAACTTGCCAGGGATGCTGCGGTTATTGCATCGAGACTGAAGATAAGAGGGGCGGATGCATTGTATTGTGCCGTTGCGGCGGAAAGAAAGGCCGTTCTTCTTTCAAGAGACAGGGAACAGATTGAAAGGGCTAAAGGGTTAATCAAAGTGATAGAGCCTGATGATTTTATAGCCGCATTCACTGAGGATGCATTATGAAAGAGATTTACCTTATAGACGGGAGCTCTTATGTTTACAGGGCGTTTTATGCCATGAGAGCCCTGAACAATTCAAAGGGATTGCCTACCAACGCCGTCTATATCCTCACTAGGATGCTGATAAAGCTCATCAAGGATAAAGCGCCCGAACATATGGCCTTTGTGCTTGACCCGCGAGGCCCCACGCACCGCCATGAGAAATACGAAGAATATAAGGCAACCCGTCAGAGGATGCCGGAAGCCCTTTCGGTGCAGTTTCCATACATACTGGATGTGGTGAAGGCCCTCGGCATACCCATTGTCCAGATCGAAAAATGGGAAGCCGATGATGTAATAGCGGCGCTGGCCAGAAAACTATCGGACACAAACAAGGTCGTCATCATATCGGGTGATAAGGATCTGATGCAGCTCGTAGGCGGCAATGTCGTGATGTGGGACACGCTCAAGGACGTCCTTTATGATCCGGCAGGGGTAGAAAAGAAATTCGGCGTCGGGCCTGAATATATAGCCGACCTGCTCGCAATAATGGGCGACAGTTCAGACAACATACCCGGAATTCCAGGCATAGGCGAAAAGGGTGCACTTGAACTTGTAAAAACATACGGCCATATCGAAGACATCATCAAGAAGGCTGATACAATCAAGCCCGAGAAACTGAGGAGATCGTTCAGCGAAAACATCGACAAGGCGATCATGAGCCTTGAACTTGTAAAACTCGACCATGATGTGCCCGTCGAGACGGATATGGATGGAATGAAGCTGAAGCCAGGTGATCAGGAAGAACTGCTTCGCTTATTTACCGAACTTGAATTTAAAGGCCTTATGCCGGAGGCACCAGTGCAGCAGACAGCACCGGTTCGGGAGATCAAAATCGAACAGGGATTTCCTGAAGAGTTTAAAGGAATTGCCGGGTTTTATTCGATTGCCGGTATAGGCTGCTGTCTTTCCGACGGAAAAAGGGCATGGGCATCTTTTGATGATACGTCAGCGCTCAGGATTCTATCCGATCCATCGGCGGAGATAATCATCCATGATGCAAAAGAGGCCATTGTAAGGGCAGGAGAGAAAGGCATCACGACAAAGGCTGGTTTCTTTGATGTCATGCTTGCGGCATACTGCATCGATGCGGCTAACAATTCCGTAAGCCTTGAAACGCTTGCCTCTTCAAGACTCGAGAAAATGCTTCCCTCAATAAAAGACTTTCTCGGCTCGGGAAAAAACGCACGCCACCCGGGGCTTATCCCTGATGATGAAAAGGCGTCATTCCTTGCCGCTCATGCCGAAGCGCTTGTTGAACTGAAAGAGGGGCTCTATCTTGATATGAAAAAAGCGGGTGTGGAAAAGCTCTTCAGCGAGATAGAAATGCCTCTTACATTCGTACTGGCCGGGATGGAAGGGCTTGGAATACTTGTCGATAAAAGTGTTCTGGCAAAGTTGTCTGTTGAAATAACTGAGCAGATTTCGCTTATGGAAAACGAAATATACGGCCTTGCAGGAAAAACCTTCAACATCAATTCGCCCATGCAGCTCGGCAGGATTCTGTTCGAAGATCTCGGGCTGCCGGTGATAAAAAAGACCAAGACCGGTGCTTCAACCGACAGTGCGGTCCTTGAAAATCTTGCTGAAAAACACGATCTGCCTGCAAAGATCCTGGAATACAGAGGGCTTTTCAAGCTGAAAAACACCTATGTGGATACACTGCCGGAAATGATCGACAAAAAAACAGGAAGGGTTCATACGAAATTGAACCAGGCGGTAACGGCGACAGGACGCATCTCGTCGTCGGACCCAAACCTCCAGAACATCCCGATTCGCTCTGCCATAGGAAGGAGAATAAGGGAGGCCTTCATACCTGCCGAAGGCTTTACCATGTTAAGTGCCGACTATTCACAGATTGAGCTCAGGATACTGGCCCACATAACTAAGGACAGGGCGCTGGTGGAGTCTTTCATGGCGGGTATCGACATACATACACGCACGGCCTCCGAGGTGTTCGGCGTAGCACTTAATGAGGTAACACCCGATATGAGGCGATACGCCAAGACCATAAACTTCGGCATCATATACGGCATGGGGCCGCACAAACTCTCGGTCGAACTCGGCATAAAGCAGTCGGTTGCAAAGCAGTATATTGAGAATTATCTGGCAAAATACCCCGGAGTCGGCAGGTATATGGAAGAAATGTCGGAGACCGCCTCGTCCACCGGCTATGTAACTACGCTGCTCGGAAGACGACGCTCTCTTCCGGAAATCAACTCTCGCAATTTCAGCGAAAGGGAAGGCGCACGACGCATGGCGATTAATACGCCGATTCAGGGAACGGCCGCGGATATCATCAAGATTGCCATGATAAATATCCAGAAACGTATCAAGACCATGAAATCCCGCATGATCCTTCAGGTGCATGACGAACTCCTGTTCGAGGCGGCATTTAACGAGCTTGAAGAATTAAAGGTCATGGTCAAACACGAGATGGAAAACGCATTTCCGCTTGATGTACCGGTAATCGCCGAACTCGGCTCCGGCGGCAACTGGGCCGAGGCGCACTGAGTAAAATTTTTGAAATTCATTAAATTTAATTTACAGTATACTTTTTGATACTCAGAGACTCGTTTGTATTATCTTCCAGCAAAAATATATTACCTGGAGCACTAAAAATAGCTTTTTAATGGTATACTTTTGGATATCTTGACATGCATTTTAATTTGCCTATCTTGTTAATATTATTAAATTAATTTGCGTCTTAATTTTAATTACTTTTTATAAGGAGGTATTTCATGGATAAATCTATTTGTTTAATGTACGTCATATTATCGGTTTTAATTATTAATGGATGCGTCATATCAAGAACACCGGTCGCGAGCATTGTCACTATGAATCTGGGTGAGCAGAAAACTTTCAGTGTAAAGATTTTCCCGGCTAATTCTACATATACCTGGACTCTTGATGAGATGTGTATTCAAAATACAGGTAAATCCTATGTATATACTGCCGCTGAAGCAGGAATACATGTTCTTGCAGTAAGGGCAGAACATGGTTCTTCTTCAGATCAGCAGAGATGGACCATAAAAGTGCCCAGTCCGCCGACAGCAGTCATCAAAGCATATCGAACCGTATATACAGATGCAGCGGTTGTACTTGATGGTTCTGCATCTACCGATCTGGACGATTATATTGTCTCCTACCAGTGGGAGCAAACCGGCGGACCGGCTGTTGCGATAACAAACGCCGGCAACGCTGTTGCGGGATTCACCGCATCTGTCCCCGAGGGATCGAAACTGTCATTTAAGCTCACGGTGATCGACTTAAAGGGATTCCAGTCCTCGGCTTCTTGTTCGATCACTGTTTATCTGAACAACTGGGCTTCCGTCTCTGCCGGATGGGAGCATAACGTTGCCATCAAAACCGACGGGTCGCTATGGGCCTGGGGGTATAACGGCACAGGGGCGCTAGGAACAGGGACTTACATAAATGAAAACGATCCCGTAAGGATAGGTACCGACAATGACTGTGCTACTGTTGCCGCAGGGGCTTTCCATACCCTTGCCATAAAGACTGATGGGTCTCTATGGGCCTGTGGTGAGAATACTGACGGTCAGGTTGGTGACGGGACGAATACGATGAGAAATGCTTTTGAGCGGATAGGAACTGACAACGACTGGGCTGTGATTTCCGCCGGAGACGCTCACAGTCTGGCCATCAAAACCGACGGGTCTTTATGGGCCTGGGGTTTTAATGCAACAGGTCAATTGGGGGATGGAACTTATTTTAAGAGTAATGTACCCAGGCAGATAGGGACCGACAAAGACTGGGCAGCTGTTGCCGCAGGCGGGTACCACAGCATTGCGGTAAAAAAAGACGGATCTCTCTGGGGCTGGGGTTATAATGATTGCGGTCAGATAGGTGATGCGACATTCCAAAACAAAAATGAGCCCACACATATTGGAACCAACACAGATTGGAAAATGATTGCTGCAGGTTACCATCATAGTATCGCTATCAAGACCGACGGGACACTATGGACCTGGGGACGCAATATAGAAGGCCAGCTCGGTGACGGGACCAATACGAACAGTAATGTACCATCCCGTATAGGCATCTGTAGCGACTGGGCTTCCATTGCCGCAGGAAGTTATAGTAGCATGGCCATAAGCACTTGTGGAGAGCTCTGGGCCTGGGGACACAATAACAGTGGACAGATAGGTGATGGGATGATGGTTGACAGGAATGTGCCTGTAAGGATTGGCAACGACATTAATTGGGCTGTTATTGACAGTGGGGGCTATCATACATTGGCTGTCAAGATTGATGAGTCGATATGGACCTGGGGAGGGAATTTCTACGGCCAGCTTGGAGACGAGACCAACAACGACAGGTGCTTACCCGCGCTTATATAAGTAACAATTGATCCTTGAAAGGTTTAACAGATATTACAGAGCGGCATCCGTTGTCGGGTGCCGCTCTGCTTGTCTTGATACTGAAAAGTCAACACTGTCTGAACTCTTAAGGAGGATATTTATGAATGACCAGGCATCTGCAGCAATGGGAATGCTTTATATGAAAGGCATTACATCTTTTGGCATGGGTGAAGCGGATAAAAAGGAAGACAATCTGCAGATAAGCTCAAATAAAGAGTGCCCGGGGCGGGGGTCGAACCCGCACGGCCTCAGAGGCCGAGGGATTTTAAGTCCCTTGTGTCTGCCGATTCCACCACCCGGGCGACATAATGGATGAACCTAATATTAAGTGTTTAAGCATGTCAAGGGATTATAAGAGAATATAATAAACAGAAGCCATCATTATTCGGTCTGATTTTCCGAAAATACTCATGAAAAGGTATTCTATGCTACATTTCAATCGAAAACCATCCATCTCCGGAGAAGGTGACACTTGTTATACCTGTCCCGGGAATCTGGGCATAATCTGTTACGGACTCCCCGAAGACATCTGCAGGTGTATTCCCTGTATAAAAACAGACAGTACATTTTCCTTTGCAGAGGATTTTTCCGAGAACGGCGTCAGGGCTGTAATTTACTGTTATGGAACCCCTTGAGCTGCTTATGATAAATGGTTTCTGGTCTGATATCAGCATTGAAAAATCTTCAAGGAAGATTGTCTTCAGCTGTCCCGAAATGGAGTCGGTTTCCAGAAAAGCCATGTCAGCATCACTGCAAAACTCTGGCACTGAAGGATATCCGTCAGGACTCTGCATTGTCCAGAAAGCCCCTCTTTTTCCTGCTGCCTGCAGGCGGGTTACTGATATGCTGTCCGGTTCATCGACAAGGATCGCCGAACCGTCTTTAATCCCGGGAAGGGCGATAATCTCCGGGAATTGCAAGTCTGCTTTCGCCGGGAACAACACTGAAAGGAACCTGATATCTCTTCCTTTCACCGTGGATTCGAGAACTGTATGGGTAAGCTTCTGCCCGTATTCAAGGCCATGCCAGTCATCGTATGTTCTGAAAGCAGGCATCCCTTCGGGTGAGGTGACGACGGCCTTTATCTTTGCATTCTTGTTTGTCCAGATGCCTCCATCGGGCTGCTGCTCGTAAGTGCCTCCAGTAGAGCCACCGCCGTTTCCGTGAAGCAGCATCTGATAGCTGTGCGGGAGACGGCTTAATGAATCGAGTTCATCCGCAACAATGAGATATCTCTTCCAGGGAAAGAGAAGCGCCCTTGTATGCATCGCATCATCGTGTTCTGTCCAAGCAAGGGCATAATCAAGGAAACTCGTGGTTATGAACGATGTAAAGAAAGCATCCTTTCCAAAAGCTAAAAGACCAAGGGGATCCGGTTCAGGACCTTTGCCGTCCACGAGCACAATGTTGTGGTTTTTGCCTCTATTTACAAGGCCATGCTCCTCCCATTTGATATAGCCGCTGTCAAGTGCAAGCAGCTGGTTATGATCGTAATATATGAAGCTGAGCCCGTCCGGATGTTCATGCCCGGCGCCTGCAATCCTAGCCTGTCCGTGTTCTGCCAGAAACAGCACATAGCTGTCATCCTCTCCCCAGCCGCTCCTGAAGATGGCATTGCCGCCATCATAAAGCATAAGGCTCGGGTTATAAGAAGGAGGAACAGCTCTGATGCTGTCATCATAGGAGCTTATGATGTCCGCCGTCATGTCGGTGCAGTGTTCGGAAAAGAGCGGTTCGGCGGGCGCGTTCAGCCAGTCCCAGGAATATGTGCCGTCTTTGTACATGGAGGTAACCATAGCCCCGAAATAACCCGTGTGGTTGGCATCGTCTATTCCAGGCGAAGAGCCGTCCGGCTGTCTCAGCTTTATCATCCAGTCCGAGGCAGCCCTTAGTCTTGGCGATTTGAAGTAATCGTCAACGAAGACCTTCTCGCCGCATTCTTCAAGCTTTATCAGGTGGCAGTCGCGCTTCATAAACTTTTCACCTCTGCCATGGGTAAAGTTATGATATGCCCACACAAAGGGCAGAACCTGTACGGCCCCGTATACCCAGTAATATGGTCCTTCAGCACATGCGCCATCGCTTGTGACCATGGAATCGAGATCGGTTTCGAGTTCGGTCATTGCATAATCGATCCATCTCTTTGCCATGGGGTTCCTGTTGAGAACAATAGCCGCCATGCCTATTGCGGCCACTGCCTTTGTGTGGTGATTGTTGCGTACAAGTTCATAATACATGCAGGTGAGGTTGGCCCACTTCACGAAGAAATCATCGACAAGTCTTTCGAGTCTGTATTCAATCCTGTACCTGTCTAGGCGGTTGATGCCGGCGCCCATGAGCATATCAAACGCCTGGCAGTAACCCATGATCGCTTCGGAAATATGGATGCCCTTGTCAAACAGGTCAGGGGTTAACAGGCCTGTGTCGTAATTGAGCCTCTCAAGTATGGCGACAGATTTGTCACGGTATCTTATGTCCCCTGTTACTGCATAGACAAAAGCGGCGTCCTTTGCGATGTTCGAATTAGTGTATTCGACTGAAGGATTATAGCTTCCGCTCGAGGGAGCAGGGGTTGAATTCGCTCTGCCTACAACATGGTAAAAAAGCGTTTTGTAAGGCTCCCGATTAATCCTTTCCCTTATAACCGGAAGGTCGGACGCCTTGTACATGGTCCTTGGATAATCCCTTCTTTCAGGGTGCCATTGTCCTTTCGCATCAGGCAGGCATGATGCCGTCGTGAGGGAGAAAATACAGATTATTATCAGAATTAATTTTCTCATGAAAACCTCCCCCTTAATACAGAAAACATTAAACAGACATGAAAATTATCCCGGATGCTTATTCGTACTGTATTCAAGATGAAACACTACCAGAGCCCCGCAATGGATGAAAGGGCTCTGGTAGTGCAATTGTTCAGTTAATAGATATAGTTTGGGCCTACATTGGTGCCGACATGGACAGCGGCCGGAACGCCTCCCCAAGAATTGCCCGTAATATCATTGTAGGCCGTGTTTTCATTGCCGGACAGGGTGACTTCCTTTGTTTCGTTATTCCACACCTTGTTGAATTTGCATACACTGGCGGGCTTCTGCGTATTGATGTTAAGTAGGATGTTGTTATCATATTCCGCGTTGTCGCTGTTAACAGTATTACCTTCAATTCTGCAGTTGTTGGAATCCATCAGGTAGATGCCGCGGTAGCGGTTATTCAGAACCGTGTTGTTTATTGCTGATACATTGAAGCACCCTTCGAGCCACATACCCATATTGTTGTTTTCGAAGTGGCAGTCCTTGATGGTGACATGGGATACGTTCTCAAGCAAGATGCCCAGACAGTTGGCGCTCGATAGATTGTCCTTCTGGCCTAAGGCCTCTATCCCGTTCTTGACCGTGATGTTCCGGATTTCGAGATAGGCTGTTGTGTTCCTGAGATGGATGCCCGCATTGACATTCTTGCCAGCCATGTCGAATGTCTTGTTCTCAATAATGTATGGATTTGATTCTGTTCCGCTGCCCGAGTCCGCTGCGAGCGCAAGCATTGCGTTGTTGATTGCCACGATTGGCAGCGTGCAACCGCTTAGACTGATTACTGCGATAAATAAGATCATTGCCGGTACCAAAAATGTGAATCTCTTCATAAGAAACCTCCTCCTAGTTATTTAATGATTGTCTTCTGATATCATGGATGGAAATTATGTCGGCGGAATCAGATGAATCTATACTTAAATTATAATACTGGTTTTTTATCATGTCCATAAATTAATGTCCGGAATTACAATAAAGAGGAATCATTATACAAAACATGGCCATGCATGATTGAACAGGGGTGTTGTTTATGATATTTTTTGCTGCATAAAACCCTTCCGGAGGTTTTCTAATGGGAATTTATGAAAATATCTACAGAGATGAACACGGCATACCCCATATAAAATGCAGAACGAAAGAAGACTTGTTTCGTGGACAGGGTTATGTTCATGCAACCGACAGGGGCATGCAGATGATCCTGATGAGAACTCTCGGGCAGGGCAGGGCCGCTGAACTTCTTGACCCCGGCGATGAGATGGTTGCGATAGACAGGTTTTTCAGAAAAATGAACTGGTACGGATGCATCGGGGAAGAAATAAAAAAACTGCCGGAAGAGACAAGGATATATCTGAGCGCATATTGTGATGGGGCAAATGTTGCGTTTTCGAAAAAATTTCCCTGGGAACTGAAACTGCTGGGAATGAAATTCGAGCCATGGAAGATTGAAGACATAATCCAGATATCGAGGATGATAGGCTACCTGACGCTTTCCCAGTCCCAGGCGGAAATGGAGAGATTGTTCGTTGAAATGGTGCAGGCAGGGATCAGCCGTGAAAAGCTTGAAGAACTGTTCCCAGGAATACTGGGCGGACTGGATATCGAACTTTTAAAGAAGGTGGTCTTGACTGAAAGGATAGTCCCGAATTCTCAATTATGGAATATTGCTGCTCCAAGGATGATGGCTTCTAACAACTGGGTAATATCCGGCAAAAAAACTGTTTCAGGAAAAGCGATACTTTCAAATGATCCCCATCTTGAAGTTAACAGGCTTCCCAATGTCTGGTGCGAATTGTTTTTCGAGCAGCAAGACAAATTTGTTTATGGCGGCACCATGCCAGGAGTTCCGGGAATTTTCGTAGGAAGGACCAACGATCTGTCCTGGGGTGCGACATATACTTTCATGGATGCCGAGGACTCCTGGATAGAAAAATGCAGGGATGAGAAGTTCTACAGGGAGGAAGACGGCTGGATTCCTTTTGAAAAAAGAAAGGAAATCATAAAAAGAAAAAACAGGGAACCCGTTGAAGTGATTTTTTATGAAAACGATCACGGTGTGCTGGATGGAGATCCGTCCATCGAAGGCCTCTACCTGGCGACAAAATGGGCCACAGGCAAATCAGGAGCGGATACGATAATTAACGTACTGAAACTGCTGGATGCTGCAACGGTTGAGGAAGGGATGAACTGTCTGGGCAGGGTGGAAAGTTCGTGGAATTTCGTCTTGGCTGACAGCAAAGGAAATATCGGATATCAGATGAGCGGATTGATGCCTGTAAGGCGAGACGGGATCAGCGGGTTCGTGCCGCTTCCCGGATGGATCAGTGATAATGACTGGAAAGGGTTTGTCAGCTTTGAAGAGCTTCCCCGCATTGTAAATCCTGAAAGCGGATTTTTTGTCACTGCAAACCAGGACCTCAACGAATACGGGAAGGTCAGGCCGATCAATATGCCCATGGGGCCTTACAGGGCCGAACGGATAGCGCAGGTTTTAAGCGAGGATAAAAAATTCTCGGTAGAAGACATTTTCAGCATGCATATGGATGTCTATTCCGTTCAGGCTGAGGCATTCATGAAAATATTGAAACCTCTTCTGCCTGATACCGGAAACGGCAAGATACTTATCAACTGGGATTTGAGATATGACCCCGAATCCGAGGGAGCTTATCTTTTTGAGGAATTCTATAAAGAGCTTTACCGGGAAGTATTCGGTGAAAACAATATGGGGACAGGGGTTGTGGATTTCCTGAAAAAAGAGACAGGCGCATTTGTTGATTTCTATCTGAATTTCGACAGGATACTGCTGATGGAAACATCATCTTGGTTCAACGGCCGGAAAAGGGAAGACATATACAAGAAGTCGCTTGAAAAAGTATTGTCAATAAACCCCAAAAAATGGGGTGATGTTCAGAAGGTAATGCTGAGGCATATCTTACTGGGCGGAAAGGTGCCGGAATTCCTCGGATTCGACAGGGGCCCGGTCACGATTATCGGCGGCCGGGCCACAATACATCAGGGGCAGATTTACAGAAGCGCGAACAGACAGACCACGTTTGCCCCGTCATACAGGTTCGTAATGGATTTTGCTAAAGAGGAATTTTTCTCCTCGATTGCCGGCGGCCCCAGCGACAGGAGGTTTTCAAAGTGGTATGCATCAGGTCTTGAGGACTGGACTCAAGGGAAATATAAAACACTGAAAATCAATCCTGAAAGAAAATTGAAATTATAATTTCTCAGGCTTCTGAGGATAATTTAACGTCGCAACAGACAGACCTTTTCATTCCTCAGACATGGGAAACTCATACCGGCTTATAGCTTCCCGGTTTTCCGGCAGGTCTTTCAGAAATATCATGGCAATGCTGTCGGCATATACCAGGTGCCACTCTGGGCGCGATAGAAGTAAGCTGTAGATCAGCGGCTGGCGGGGCGACGTCATATCGTAGCGTCTGAGCATGAAAGCGCCGATGCCGTACTTGTTGACGATGCGGTCGAAGTCTTCCTGTGAGCGGTTTACGGCCAGGTAATCATTGCTGTAAAATTGCATGTCATCAACGAAACCGTGATAGAATATCTTTCGCCCGCCGTTCCAGTGCCATGCCAGATAGCAGCCGAAATCCTGTTGATTGAAAAGCGGTGTTTTCAGGTCGATCGCGTCCAGAAAATCTGCCGCCATGACCGGCTGACTGAATGTATCAGCACCCAGGCCGAAATGACGGGGACCCATGAACGTTGTGTAGCCGGAAAAAGCTATTTTCAGGGCGATGATGAGGCCAAGCGCAAGGGTTGCAGGAGTAAGCCACTGGGCCAAAGTGTGCAATGGCTTTTCAGGGTGAGCAAGCGACATGAACCCGGACCGTGCCGCAAGATAAGTGGAAAGAACCGAAAGACTGAAGGCTGATACGGGCATGAATCTGATGGCGGAAAGGCCCAGATATACCAGAAAGAGAAATGCCGCCGTTTCGAACCATGGCCGCGACTTGCGTACCCCTATGAGCAATGAGGCGGTGCAGATGACCAGCAGGAGAAAAATCTTCACCTCGGGCATGGAAGCAAACATCCTGCTCAAGGTCGGCATCCACTCGTTGTTGTATTGACGCGAGAATTCCCAGCCCGTACTCAGCACGGTACGCAGGGGGAAAAAGAACCCACCGGCGCCTTTGGGGTTGACAAAACATGCGGCCGCTGATGCAAGTGTTGCTATGGCAACGATGCGCACCTGCGGCCGGCGCCAGTCCTTTATATTGAAAAGAACCCACAGGGCGAGCAGCATAAGACCGATATGAAATCCCGGATGAAAGTTTGCCCACACGAGAAAGATAGCGGGCAGAACAAGGGGGAGCCTTGTTGGCCTGCGAATCTGCAGCAGCAGAATGGTCAGCACCAGAGGTGTAAAAAGCTCGGAAAACAGGCTGGCCCTTTCGATAAATCGGCAGGAGGCGGCATACCCGGCCAGAAGGATAAGGACTGGCACAACCGGCGACCTGAACTTCATGCGCCAGGCAACAACAGCGGGCAATGCTGCTGATGCCAGAATAACCAGGGTTTTGAAGATGATCAGGGCATTCCATTTGCCCAGAACGAAAAGACCGTACCACAGCAGGTGATTGCCCCACTCATGTAAAATATTCCAGTGGTATCCGGTGATGCTGAAAAGAAACGGGTCTGTAGCAGGGAAATGTCCCGTGGCTGCAAACAGCCGCCCCAGCGACAGGTACATATAAATATCCTCGCTTTGAACAGGGAAAAAGGCAAGAAAGAAGACTACCAGCAGGCTTGCACCGCAGGCCAGAGGGTAGAAAACATCAGACAGGGACCGGCCTGACCGGGCCGGTGAAGGCTCTGTCGGTATTGCACGCGAGTATATTTTTTTATTTTTCGGCATGCCGGATTACCGAAGTTTCTATTTTTCAGGTGGCATAATGGTAAGCACGTCGTAATACTGTTTTCTGATGTTTTCCTCCTTGAAAGGCAACGGGTGATTTTTGCCCTTCAGAAAATAGGGCACCATGTCCGAATAGTGGGGACTGGACGGGTTTCCGGACTCTCCAGGGACTGACACAAGACATGCAGGCTCGTCCAGTCCGAAATCGACGATAAATCGCATGGACGGTATGACAATCGAGTCGAAGCTCTTACCCATCAAGTATCCGCTGACGTTCACCGTGTCCCAGTCGCCACCGGCCGGAAAGGCCTTTGTGTTCATATAGCTTCCCAGCAGGCATTCGGTTATGCCGGATTTGGACGCCATGTTTTTGAAACAATATGTATGCATCTTTCCCCACTGCCATTTCGATCTGTCGGTTTCCATATTGCTCTCGCACAGGCTTATTGCGTCAGAAAGGGTCATCGCAATGACGTCTGCCCTGGTCTCTGTTTTATCTGTTTTCATATTGTCCCAGAACGGGGAATCCGTCCTGTATACTATCTGGTTGTAATTCCGGTTGAGAACGGGGAAATACGGGCCTGTTTCGTCAAAGATAAAGTTTTTGTCAAAAGAGAAGAGGAATGCCTCGTAGACTGCGGCGGATGCGGATTCAGGCGAAAGAACACCGTCGAATTTATCGGGGTTCAGAAAGGCCAGGGCCTCTTTTGCATTCCGGATTTTCTTTTCATCGCCCAGTGAATCGATGGCCCTCTCGAGTTCGCCTTTGAATCCGTCGGAATATAATACCCCCTGGAGTTTGCCGGCGAATATGGACTTTCTGTCGAATTGAAGATCCATAACGGACTTTAGGGTTGCCTTATCGGTTTTGCCCAGGACCTCCCTGATTCTGCTTACCCGTTCATCCGACACCCATGAATTGGAAATCCTGTAGGGATATGTTTCATCGACCGTCCTGTTGTTCGCGGTTGCTACGAAACCCTGTGCCGGATTTTCGATATGCGGCAGTTCGGCCATGGGGATAAAGCCGGTCCAGTCGTATTCTCCGTCCCATCCGGGTGACGGGAAGAAACCCATTCCTTTTTTCCTGATCGGATATGCGCCGGAAATCTGCCAGCCTATGTTATCCGCATCGCCGTATACCAGATTGAAGTATGTGCCCTTTATGGTCAGTATTTGGCTCCTCATCCCGGCGGCGTTACTTACATTGCCCATGTCGAGGAATGTTTTGAATGCGCCCACGAATCCTTCTTTGGCACCGCAGAATGCAATCCCGTATTTATCGAAGGCAGGCAGCTTCGTATCGAGGATTTTTGTCAGGTTTGAATTCAGTATGGGGCCGTGAATGGTGGAAAGCACCGTCTTTTTCACAGGCTTTCTTTGGCCTTTTATCTTGAACAGTTCCGTCCTGTCATTTACGAGCTTCCACTCGCCTTTATAGAGGTATCTGAAATTATTACGGTCCTTCATGATCTTCTCGATGAAGAGATCCTGGCTGTCGGCCATGACCATGGTTGCACCCCAGGCGACATTACCGTTGTAACCCAGAGCGATGAAAGGCATGCCCGGCAGCGTGACGCCTGCGGCCTCATATGTCGGGCATTTAAGGTGCATTATCATCCACGGGCCGGGGATCGAGAGGAAAAGATGAGGGTCATTGGCTATTATCGATTTGCCGCTGGCAGTCCTTGTTCCCATGATGGCCCAGTTGTTCGACGCAGCATTGACCATTCCAGATATGGATGCGGCATGGACGTCTTCTTTTGCTGCGCCGTCAGGATAGAGATCTCTGATGTCAATGGTTTTAAGTTTGCCGGCTTCCGCTGTCTGAACAGGTTCTCCGGGATATGTATCAAAAAGCCATGCCGCCTTGTCCCAGCCGATCTTGCCTGCAATTTCGAGAAAAGCCAGTTCTTCGGATGCATTGGATGAAAGTCTGAAGCAGAACAGACATAAAGCCAGGAGGGAGTCATCCGGCGTCCATTCTTTGGGTTTAAAGCCAGTAAGCCTGAATTCAGGAGGCAGATTCGGATGGGTCCTGATGTATGCGGTGACGCCCCTGGAGAAGCTTTCGAGCGACCTCAATGATCTTTCGTCGAGATCTTTTCTGCTCTCTTCGAGGATGCCCCTCATGTCGATTGTCCTCAGATATATGTCCATGTCGAGCATCGATTTGCCGGCCAGTTCCGAGAGCCTGCCCTGAGCGGCCATGCTCATCAGGTACATCTGCCAGAGCCTGTCGGTGGCCATTGCATAACCGGCGGCGAAAAACAGGTCGTCCTCGTTCTGCGCTTCAATGCAGGGTATGCCAAGATCGTCCCTCATTATCCTCACAGGAGAATGAATACCCTGAAGGCTTATTGTTCCCGAAGGCTTGGGTACAGAGTCCTTGAAATACCAGTTCAAAGACGAGCAGGCGTTAAAGGTCAGGATCATTGCAAGGAGCAAAACAGATTTGAAGGATGATTTCATCTAAGCCTCCCTTAATTAATTTGTTATATCCAGGCCGGTTTCTCCTCACCGGACAGGTTCCTGTCATGCATACAGTCGTGGTTGTGAGCTTAATGAGGATCAGGCCTGATCAGCAATATCGGACATAATATAGAACAATGGCTGTAGAGGCAAACCATAAAATAATGCCTTTTCGCCCGCTGTAGTTTTGTTGTGACTTTTTATGTTTCATCAGGTATCCGGCGGTTTGATTTTATTGCAAATGAAAATATATTCGGCCTGATTTATCAAAAAGAATCCGCGGCTTGTCCTTTTGACAGGCCTGTGTTAGGAATTTTTTGGATGAACTACTGGAGGTGTTCCCTTGAATTACACGTTTAAAGCTCACGATTATATCATCTTTATTTTAAGCTATGTCTTCTTCGCCCTTTTTGCAATTGATCTGTCAAACCCGGCATTGCTTCCTGTTGATCTGCCGGCATGGATATATCTCGTCATAGCGTTTATTTTAAATGCCTGGGTATTGCCTCTGCCCGGCATACACCCCAGGCTTCCGAAACCTGAAGAACTTCCTCCCGGACTGCCGCCTGCGGAAGAGATAAAGGCAATACCTGCGGAAAAGCCTGTCCCGGAAAAAGAGGCGGTATCTGCTCAGAAAAAGCTCGAAAAAGGTCTGGCAAAGACCCACAAGGGCTTCATAGACAGGATAGCATCCGTTTTCAGCAGGCATGACAGGATCGATGCCGCCGTCTTGAATGAACTGGAAGAAACGCTGGTCGGTACGGACATAGGTATAAAGACGGCCTATAAGATATTTGAAGACCTGAAAAAGGACATTGCTTCTGTTGACACTGCAGATGCGGCCATGGAAAAGGTGCGGGCGGAAATCAGCCGGATTCTTTCTCAAAGGGAAAGGCGCCTTGAAATCAAAGATGAATCAAAGCCGTTTGTCATAATGGTGAGCGGCGTCAACGGCTCGGGGAAAACCACGACCATTGCGAAGATCGCCTGGCTCCTTAAGAACCAGGGCAGGAGCGTAATCGTTGCAGCGGCGGACACATTCAGAGCGGCCGCAATAGAGCAGCTCGAACACTGGGCGAACAAGGCAGGCGCGGATTTCATAAAGTCACAGGAAGGGGCGGATCCGACGGCTGTTGCCTATGACGGACTGGAAGCAGCAATAAAGAGGGGGCACGACGTGCTCATAATCGATACCGCAGGCAGGCTCCATACGCGCGAGAATCTTATGGAAGAGCTGAAAAAGACTAAACGCGTTCTGGACAAAAAAATGCCGGGAGCACCGAATGAAGTGCTGCTTGTTCTCGATGCGACAATCGGGCAGAATGCCATTGAGCAGACGCGCCAGTTCAACAACGCACTCGGCGTGACCGGCATCGTGCTTACGAAGATGGACGGTTCATCAAAGGGCGGTGTCATTGTAGGCATTGCGGACGAGTTTGACATTCCCATACGTTTTGTGGGTGTCGGCGAGGCCATGGATGACCTTCAGGAGTTTGACGCCGGGCATTTCGTGGACGCTTTATTCAAAAATAATGTTGACTGAGGGGCCGATGATAAAAATTCCTGCCGGAAAACTTGCCGGGATATTTGATGCGATGCCCGATAAAAACATTCTCATTATCGGCGACATCATGCTGGATGAGTATATCTGGGGAACGGTCGAACGCATATCACCCGAGGCGCCCGTGCCTGTTGTTGATGTCAGGGAAGAGACCTTCAGACTGGGCGGGGCCGGCAACGTAGTCAGGAATTTGAGCAGCCTCAAGGCAGGCGTGCAGATATTTTCAGTCATCGGAGATGACAGGCAGGGCGACAACATATTAAGCCTGCTCAGTGATGAGGGTGTTAGTCCGGACGGCCTCATCAGGGATGTTTCCAGAAAGACAATAGTCAAGACACGTATTATCGCCCACACGCAGCAGGTCGTCAGGATAGACAAGGAAGACAGGGAACACATATCGGATGACAACAGAAAGGCCCTGTTGTCGGCGGTAAAGGAAAAGATGAACAAAGCCGATGCCGTTGTCCTTTCCGATTACGGAAAAGGGCTGCTCAGCGTGGGACTCATTGCAGATATAATCGCCGAGGCCGGCAGATACGGACTGCTCGTGAGTGTTGATCCCAAAGAAAGGAATTTCCCGCATTACAAGAATGCAGGGATCATTACACCCAACAAGAAGGAGCTTGCCTTCGGCGCAGGCATGACGATTTCTTCGGAAAGGGACATGGCGGAAGCCGCGGGCAGGATATTTGATATGCTCGGATGCGGAATGATCCTCGCAACTCGCGGGGCAGAGGGCATGAGCCTTTTTATGAGCAGGGACAATGTGACCCATATCCCTACTGCTGCAAAGACCGTGTTTGATGTAACAGGCGCCGGCGACACAGTAATATCGGTGTTTACGCTTGCAAGCGCAACAGGAGCGACACCGGTCGAGGCGGCCGCGATAGCCAATATTGCGGCGGGAATAGTTGTTGGAGAGATCGGTGCAGCGACGGTAGACTTTGAGATGTTGAAGCAAATCTGCATGGAGGAGCTTGGTGGGTAGCATACGGCTTCCCAGGGACGTGATGTTGTTTTCCAGCATTATCTACCGGCATTATCCGGATGATGTGATGGCTTTTCTTGAAAAGGAATTCGGAGACACGATTTATCAGAGTGATGAACTGCCGTTTGATTATACGAATTATTATGAAGCGGAAATGGGCCCGGGGCTGAAAAGGATGATAGTCGCTTTTAAGAGGCTTGTCCCGAGAGATTTCATGCCTGAAGCGAAAATCAGGTCGAATGAAATTGAAGACAAGTTTCTGACCGAAGGGAAAAGAGGTATAAATATTGATCCGGGAATCCTCTCTCTTGAGAATGTATGTCTGGCAACGACGAAACCCTACAGCCACCGTATATATCTTTCCCGCGGCATATGGGCTGAAGTGACATTGATTTACAAAGGGGATACGTATTCAAGCCTTGAATGGACATATCCTGATTATGCTTCGGATAAACTCAGGGCGGTCTTCAAAGAGATAAGAAATATTTATAAAGGGAGGCTCAGATGCCAGGCAGCATGACAGGCTACGGCCATGCGGAAGAGGGAGGCTATTCAGTAGAAATAAAAGGATTGAACAACAGGTATAAGGATATCCGGGTGAAACTGCCGCGAGACATGAACCCGATTGAAATGCAGGTTCGTTCGGCAGTTTCCGATGCGATACATAGAGGAAAGGCGGATGTGATAATAACCAGAAACATTGTCGAGGCTGAAAAGCAGGGGCTAAATATAAACTGGGATTATGCAAAAGCTGTTTTTGAAGATTTGAGGACAATGGCCGGACATTTCGGGGGAGAGCCCTCTTTCAGGGATGTAATTGCAGTTCCGGGCGTAACAGGTGAAGAAGAGAAAAGGGTGGAGGAACTGTGGGCATTGATCAGCCCTGTCCTTGAAAAGGCATTGAAAGGTTTCCTTGATTCAAGGATGGAAGAGGGGGAAAAGCTGGGGAGGGATATGGCCGAGAGGATACAGGTTCTTGAAGGCATACGCCTCTCGATTGAGAAGGCTTCGCAAGGGATGCCTGAAATATTTGCCGAGAGACTTCACTCGAATATCAATATCCTGCTGCAGGGCAAGCCCCAGGTTGATGAGATAAGGCTTGCACAGGAGATTGCAATAATGGCCGAACGGTGCGATATAACGGAAGAGGTGGTGAGGCTTAAGAGCCATTTCGATGTCTTCAGACAGACGCTTAAATCGGCAAATGCGGCAGGCAGGAGGCTCGAATTCATTCTCCAGGAGATAAACAGGGAATTCAATACCATAGGTTCGAAGTCTCAGGATACCTCCATCAGCATTTTTGTTATAGATGCAAAGACCGAGCTAGAGAAGATAAGGGAACAGCTGCAGAATATTGAATAAAATTTTTAAGGGGTGTTTCATGGCCAGAAACGAGAGCAAGCTTTTGAATATAGGTTTTAACAACGGTGTAGTTTCGAACAGGATCATTGCCATTGTGAATCCGGCTTCATCTCCGATGAAAAGGCTTCGCGAAGATGCAAAGGAAAGGGGACAGCTTATCGATGCGACACAGGGAAGAAAAACCCGTTCGATAATAATAACCGACAGTTCGCATGTCATCCTTAGCGCAATCCAGTCGGAGACCATTGCAAACAGACTCAACGAAGGAGCCCTCAGGGAAGAGGACAGGCTGGCGGTAAAGGAGCAGGATTGAGGATATTCATCTCCGGACCCTCGGGGGTCGGCAAAACAACAATAATCGGGGAGCTGCTTCAGCGCCATCCCGAAATAGTCCTGTCAATCTCATATACAACCCGCACTCCCAGGCCCTCTGAACTCAACGGCAGGGAATATTTCTTTGTTCAGAAACCTGAGTTTGAAAAAATGATTTCAGAATCGGGTTTTCTTGAATGGGCGCATGTACATAAGGACTACTACGGGACATCTGTCAAATGGGTTGATGAAATGGAAAAACAAGGGAGGAGCATACTCTTCGATATCGATGTGCAGGGCGTGAGACAGGCCAAAGCGGGAGGTTCCGAAGGCCTTTATATAATGATTATCCCGCCTGATATGGCCGAACTAGAAAAGCGTCTTGTAGGCAGGGGAACAGAGGACAGGAAAACGCTTGCAATAAGGCTTGATAATGCGAAAAAGGAGCTTTGCTGCTGGGAGATGTATGACTACATTGTTGTCAATGATTCCCTTCATAAAGCTCTTAAGGATATTGAAACGATTATCACGGCCTATTCAATGACGGCAAAACAGACCGCCGGGAGGATATCATGGCTGCAAAAGATAAAATAATCTTTGCTCTGGATGTTGCGGATACTGATGAGGCCGCTAAATGGGTATCAGTTCTCAAAGGCCGGGTGGGCTTCTTCAAAATCGGTCTGGAGCTTTTCACTGCAGCAGGCCCTGATGTGGTCGGTATGGTCAAGGAAGCGGGAATAAAGGTTTTTCTCGATCTTAAATTTCATGACATACCGAATACGGTAGCCGGTGCGGTCAGATCGGCGGTAAGGCTGGGTGTCGACATGATGACCCTTCACCTTTCAGGCGGCAGAGCTATGATTGCAGCAGGCGTTGAAGCAGCCCGTGAAGAGTCGGCCAATCTCGGTATAAAGAGGCCGAAAATTATCGGTGTCAGCGTGCTCACTTCGCTTGGCGACTCGGATATGAGAGAGCTCGGGTTCAGGGCGAATGCAGTGGAGCAGGTCACGACACTTCTCGAGGTCGCATTGAAATCAGGTGCTGACGGCATGGTATGCTCGGCAGCCGATCTTGACCGCATAAAGCCCCTTGCGCCGAAAGGTTTTACAATCATAACTCCGGGCATAAGACCCGCCGGGGCTGACAAAGGTGACCAGTCAAGGATTGCAACCCCGGCTTCTGCAATAAAGGCCGGTTCGAGCCTGCTCGTAATCGGAAGACCCATAAGCGCGGCGGCTGATCCGGTGAAGGCAGTCGAGATGATTGTATCTGAAATTGAGACTGCCGCCTGAAAAGAGTTGCGCCTGAATCATTAAGAGTGATGTACAGAAATTTATTTGCCGCATGTCTGTTGTTATCAATTGGATTCCACGTGATAATTGCAGGCCTTGTAATAGCGTATAAACCTGCAGGTAAGCGCCTGCCTTTTGTTTTTGTTCAGAATGTGAGCCTTGTGGAATCTCTCAGATCAGGAACTGATGCCATAAAGAAATCCGGAGAAGATAAAACTGTCTGGAAAATTCCGGGACCTGAAAAAGTTGATACGGCATCAGGGCCGGAAAATGTGCAGTCCGTAAGAGGTTCCTCTTACATGAAAGAAGCGCTTGATGCGCAGGCCCATGATGTTTCAGAAATATCTCGATCAGGGAACGTTTACACAAATCCGGCAAACGAAAAGGGAGGGGAAGCTCTGGAAGCCGGTACTGCAGGGCAGGGAACAAAAGGCGCAAACGGAGAAAATGAGTATGCCCTTGCAGGAGGCGCCCCGGGCGGCATTCAATACGACGTTACAAAGGCGCGTCTGCTTAAGGCTCCTGATATCCGGTATGACGAGATATCAAGGAGACGCGGTGAAGAAGGCAGCGTCAGCATAGACCTTGAAATTGACAAATCCGGCAATCCCAGGAACGTTAAGATCAAACGGTCTTCCGGTTATCCGAGACTGGACAGGGTTGCCATGAACGGAATAAGCTCCTCTAGATTTTCGCCTACGATGAAAAGCGGCAGGCCGGTTGATTCAGAGGTCGAATTCACAATAATATTCAGGCTTGATGACATACGTACCGGATTGAAGGTTGTCGAAGACGATAAGGTTAATATTCTGGAATAAGCTGGTTAATGAAATTAACTTTAATAATTCAGAAGACTTAAGCGGAAATCTATCGGAAATTTATTTTAAAGCATTTTTATGTACCGTCTTTTTCGTAAAAGGTCTCTTCATAGATATTCCATGCGGTAATGAAGAGCGAGGCGACAATCGGGCCTATTATGAAGCCGATTATGCCGAAAAGGCTCAAGCCGCCGAGTGTGCTGAAAAGTATCATCAGTTCGTGCATCTCGGTATCCCTTCCCACAAGCCAGGGTCTCATCAGATTATCTATGCTGCCGACGACAATGCTGCAAAAGAGCAGAAGGATTACGGCCTTTATAATGTGCCCTGTCAGTGCCAGGATGATTACTGCAGGAAACCATACGATGGCTGTTCCCACTACTGGAATAATCGAGGCGAAGGCCATTACGGTTCCCCAGAATAGAGCACTGTCAATACCCATGAAAGCGAATGCAATGCCCTGAAGTCCTCCCTGAACTATACCTATGACGAGCGTTCCTTTAATCGCCGCGCGGGATACCGATGTAAATCTGTCAAGGATTCTTTCCATGGAGCTTTCAGCAAGCGGTATGTAGGAGACTATTTTTTTCAGCATGACTGAACCTTCGCTCAAGAAAAAGAACATTGCATAGAGAAATAAAAAGAACTGGAAAACAAAACTGATTGTCTTGAGTGTAAAGGTTGATGCACCGGAAACCAGTATATTGCTTATCTTACTTACAAATTCGCCTGCTTTTTCAAGAATGACGGTATGGTAGTTTTCAAGAAGATTGAACTGAGGATAATATTGAGTAATCCTTTCAAAGGCATTCGGCTGGTTCATCCACTGGTCAATCCAGGGTTTTACATTGGCGCTTATTTTAACGGCCTCATTTGCAACCATTCCCAGCAGCACGCCAATGGGAATGAAGAAAATAAGGAATATTGTTGCTATTGTGATGAACGATGCAAGATTCTTTCTGCCTCTGACGCATCGGCATATGAAGCCGTATAAAGGCTGCGAAAGGGATGAGAAGATGGCGGCAAGAAAGATCGCCATGAGAAAATCCCGTATCATGTAAAAAAAAAGTGCCGTTACGGCTATTATGAAGAGAAGTACCAGGATCTTGTTGAGAGTAAACCGTTCCATGAATCATATCATCGGAAGATAAAGAGGCGGACTTTAAATCCGCCTCTTAGTAAATCAATGTGCTACCAGGCAATGTTTAGATTCAAGCCTCCGGCTATGGCGCTGCCTTTGACTTCGTAACTGACCTGATTTGCCCAGCTCTGGCCTGATATGCCGTTCTTATACACGGTTATTTCCTTCAGCTTCTGATATTGAAGCACGCCTTCGACTTTGAGGGGCTGTTTGAAAAGATTCCACCATGGAAATATGAACTGATATCCTGCACCGAGCGAGAAGGTATTCTTATCAAGGTCTATGTAATTTGAAACCCTGCCGGACTGATCTGGAATCGGGGACGGCTGATAGGCATAGCCTGCATTTATGCTCAGATTCTTTATCCCTTTGTATGATACGCCTACACGATAGTTTGTCGTATCGCTGAAGTCAGGGTCCGGATATCCGTTTATGCTGTCGGTGTATGACAGGCCGTACTTGCTCCATCTCTGGCGGTTCGCCTCGACTGAAACAAGTATGGGGTCGGTATCGACAGCCAGACCCAGTGAATATTCTTCAGGTGTGAAATACGCATTCATGTCCAGCATCATGGGCATGGTATATGTTAGCCCGCCTATATCCAGAACCGTTGTTACAGGAATGGGGCCAAGCTTGAGTTCCTGCTCATCACGCCAGGAGAACCCCAGTTTTATCTTTGTATTGAGTGTTTGTTCAAGTGCGGGGGTGCACAGCAAGAGACCGGCGGTCGGTACATAATCGAATACGGCGCCGAATTCAGACTGGGCTTCGACATCCTGATAGCTGTTGTAAGGGCTGTCACCCGACCCGCCGCTGAAGAGGCCGTTTACATAAAATGTTCCGGGTCCGTGGAGCATTGCTTGAATTCCTGCGCCTATATAGGCTATATCCTTGACAGCTTCTATCCCGAGCCCTGCAGCCAGCGTGATACGGTTAATGTCATCCCCATACCTGATGAAATGAGGCTGGTCCGGCGGCCAGTCATGAATCCTGTATGATACGTCGCCCATTTCGGGAATGGCAGCGGTAATTCCAAGCTGAACATGGAATGGCAGTTTGACTATCCTGTTGATATCCATCATGAGGCCGATGACAGGTATGCCGAGATTGAGTCCGTTGGCCGCTGTTGCTTCGGTCGGGTCATTCCTGATGCCTGAATCAATGTTGTTGGGATTGTTGTATATCTTAAGCGACCCGCCGCTTAGCTTATCGACTTTTATACTGGGGGATGTGTACAGATATTGGATTGACAGCCCGAAATCCTTGCTCTGTGCAAGGCCTGCCGGGTTGTAATATGCGGCGGAGAAATCATCCGCAACAGCAGTGAAAGCTCCACCCAGTGAGATTGCCCTGTTGCCCAGGCCGTATGTGTCTGCATAGCTGGAAGCGAAAACCGGAGAGCTGCACACAACGGCTGCAAAAATTACCGATATATAAAGGATTGTTTTGTTTTTCATCGTCTTATCCTTCTTCATTGTATTACCAGCTAAAGCTGAGATTGATTCCGCCGGCATATGCATCACCTTTGACCGTGTAGCTCTTCTGATCTACCCAGGTCGGCCCTTGAACTCCATCCTTGTTGACATGAAGGGTATCAAGCAGCTGATATGCAAACATCGCCCCTACGGACATCGGTTTGTTAAGTGCAAATGGTACATTGAATGTATATCTTCCGCCGAGAGAAAATATATCCTTATCCATATCGATATAGTTGGAAACCACACCTGACTGGTTCGGTACGGGTGTCGGCTGGTGACAATAGCCGAAAGAGACGTTCGTGTTTTTATTGATCCTCCATTCAAGCCCCAGTCTGTAATTTATTGTATTCTTGAAGTCGGGCATATTTGCGAATGCAGTTTTCGTAAGCTCATTTACAGTTTCTTCAGGCATGACTTTGTAATCGCTCCATTCCTGGTAGTTGGCTTCGGCCGATACAAGAAGAAAATCAAAATCGTATGAGGCGCCAAGGGAATATTCTCTCGGAGTATAGAATGCATAGAGTCCCATCACTATCCCGATATTTCCCTGAAATGGTGAGGATATAGCGGTAATGAGCGTAGGTAGAGGATCGATTTCAACCTGTTCCTTGTCTCTGAACGTGAAGCCGATTTTCAGTTTTTTATTAAGAGGTGTCACCATAATGCTTGCAAGAGGGTCCATCTTCAGAAGATTTGACTGCTTCACCTCTGCAACTGCTTCACCGTTTGCTTCCGTTGTATTAAGCCCGTCAACGTATATCATGCCGTCGCCGTAAAGCATTGTCTGTGCACCAAGGCCTATATAAACGAGGTCTTTCCAGCATTCGACGCCGAGGCCTACAGCGGCATGGATACGGTCGATATTATCGCCGTATCTTATGAAATGCGGCTGATCGACCGGGTAGGAGTATATCCTGTACATTGTGTCGCTGCGTTCGGGCATGGACATTGCCATACCGAACTGAACATTTACAGGCAGATTGATGATGTCATTTACGCTTATCCCGATACCTATGAGCGGTATTGAGAGATTGAGGCCCCTCGAGCTTCCCCTGTATTGGGATGGGTCTGTCCTGACGCTTCCGTTGGGGTTGGTCACGACAAGGTCGTTTCCGCTTGAGTCTTCGACTTTTATCTTGGGTGCGGTGTACATGTAATCCAGGGTAAAGTAATTTTTGCTGCTCATCGCAAGACCGGCCGGATTGTAGTAAGCGGCTGAATAGTCATCCGCAACTGCGGTAAAAGCGCCCCCCAGTGAAACGGCCCTTGATCCGAATCCCCAGGTGTCGGCGAAACCGGCTGCATGGGCGCTTAGACCTGAACAAAGAAATACCGATAAGAAAAGAAGCAGTTTCTTGCCCATTTTGTAACCCCTTTCAATAAAATAGTTTAAAAGGGGATGAATATTTCATCATCCCCCGGGAAATCATAGAAGCGGAAATCGTGTCGATTTAATCTTTTTTGTTCATTTGACTGTAATATTATCAAGTAGATTCTTGAGCGTCAGAACAAGATTGTTATAACCTTCTGATTTCGGGCTGAGAATTGAAGGCCCGCTTGACCCCTGAGTGAGATCATAAAGTTCACCGAGTATTCTCTGCATGAATTCCTTGTCGGTATCGACATAACTGAGTTTGACCTGCTTGAAGAGGGCATATGCAACCGCATCTTCCTTCACGCCGTCGCCGTTGTTGTCAACCGGAGTGAAGAGCGCCCTTATGAACTTAGGTTCGATGCTTATCTTTATGTAGTTCTCACCGGCACCTTCGCCGCCCATAATCTTTGTCAGCATGCCGACTTCTTTGCTGTCGCTTTTGTTGTAGAATTGGTCAAGAACCGACCAGAGGGCTTCCTGACCTTCCTCGGTGCCGGTTGCCTCGGTAAGGAAAGTGGTTATAGGTTCGATATCGCCTCCATACCAGTTTGTCACAAGGTACAGGTCTGAAAGGTGCTTGAGAAGGCTGTCAGGTCCTGTTACCGGTGTGCTCCCTTTAATGAATCCGCCCGGATTGTAGATATCGTCCTGGACATCCAGCGCCTTGTAAAGAAGCGTCTTGGAATTGGCGATAAACGGATTATCGTCCTTTCCTTCGTTTATTTTAGCGGTAAGATAATCCATGAGCTCGCTCGATGTAGAATCGTCACCTGTATCGGTCGATTCGGGTATGAACTTTGATATGATCGAGGATACATCATCGTAATCCGCGATCAGGTCGGGTATAATATCGACAAGGCTTCCGCCTATATTGCTCGTATTCATGGCTGTACCCATGACTCTGGCGAACTCTACTATGTTGTCGGTATTTGTTTTTCCTGTCGTAGTGTTGATGTTTGTAAGGAACAGGTTTACGTTTTCTATAAGCGTCTTCTGGTTCTGTTCGTTCTTATCGCTGAACAGTTTGGCAACCAGTTCGTTCTGGTCTGCTAAGGTCATCGGCTGCATGTTGAGGTCTTTGATGATGGAGACAAGAAGCTTCTGTTTGTTTACGACAGGACAATCGGTTTCATTCAATCTTTTTGCTATGGTAATTGCAACCTTCAGAATAGGTGCAACAAGCCCGGGGTCAGTCTGGCCGGGGGTGCTTCTGTCCATTAGCGCCATCAGAAGTGCGGGTTCAGCCTTTTTGATTACAGAACCCTGGTCGTCCTTCACAAATGTTGGAGACGAACTTTTAAGAGAATGATAACTCTCGTGGTTTATTTCATTGAGCTTTGCCATCATATCGACGGTTGCGCGGGTTTTCGGCATGTTGTTCTTGCCGAGAAAATCGTCGACGTCTGCCTGCCAGGCTGATTTCATCAGGGGGGCAAAGAGACAGATCAGTTTATGGCGGGTTCCTGCTGTTCCATCGGTTTTACCGTCTCCTCCTGCAAGTTCTTTGAACGCAGGGAACGGATCAAGAATTCCATCTACACCTTCAATGCTGCCATCAAAGAGTTGGACCAATTTCATTAATGTGCTTTCTTCCCTGAACATATCCATCATGGAATCAGACATCATGGCATTCATACCCTTATAGTCTTTAGCGCTGAAAGAAATGCCAAAGAGAGTAAATGCGGCCAGTTTATATGGCTTTTTATATAAGACATAATCTATGCCTTTTGTCGGGCCGAACTTGTCAACTGCCCGTACAACTTCACCGATTGTCCATTCGGCTACGTTGTTCGTATACCAGTTTGAGGGTATCCACTTGTATGTAGTGTCATCAGGAGAGGACATGAGGTTTATTATCTGGAACCTGTTTAAAACGTTATTTGCATTACCCGATTCCTGCATCATGTACATAAGTGCCCTGAGTCCGCTTGTCTTGACATCTGGTCGCGCATTGGGACCGCTTTTATAGTACCAGTCCGTCCAGAGTATGCTGATAAGGCCTTTTGCTATGCCGTCTATGTCATTAACATTGATATTGGCAAGATAAGGCGCCATGTTGCTCATGGAATCGGAACCTGATGACGAGGCAAGTCCTACCAGTGCCTTGGTAACGAAATTCTTCAGAATTACAGGGTCGGTAGCGAGAGTATACGTTAAGCCGTCCAATGTCGATTTGAAATCATTGGAAGTCATATATATACTGAGAGCCTTGGAAAAATCTTCTAAATCATCTTGTACCGCACTGTCGTTCTTTAAGGTGTTCTTTAGCACCTGCGCTGCTTTGTCCCATATCTGCTTACTCTGTTCGTCAGTATATGGACCGGGTACTGTTTCCTCAGTTTCGGATGTACCGTATGGACCTGAAAGGGTATCCAGATCTTTCAATAAAGCCTTGACGTCATCGACCGTTACTGAATTGGGTTCTGTATCCAGTTTCGTTCTGAATATGGACAGACTGTTGTGCAATGCCTTATAGTCGCCTTCTTTATCAACCAGCTTATTGACAAGTTCTATGAGCTTATCAAACTCTGCGCGTTCTATTTTATTGATTTCGGCGTTGTTTGATCCGCCGCTGATTGCGTTTTTCAATATATCATCATCAGCATTAAGTACGTAGGCTATCATGGGATAGATGTTCTGTGTAATACACTGTGAACCGGCCTGTTTGATGACCTGATTGAGCAGAACGCCTACTTTGGCATCCACGGCCATTTTAAAGAGCGAGGATATCGAACTTGCAGATTCCGGATGTGCTTCTTCATATGCTTCGGGGTCTGCTTCATATGCGGCTTTTTCTTCCAGCATATATGTATAAGTATTCTTTATAATATTAAGAAGAGTCTGATAGTCTTCCCGTGTAGTGTATCCCTGCTTGCCAAGGGCATCAAGAGTCTTCAGGCTGTTTCCGAGAAGGTCCAGGACCTGTCCGAATGTCAGGTTTCCAAGCAGTTTGCTCAACTCCTTAGTATCTTCACCGCTGAGAACCTCTTCGGTATTGATGCCTTCGAATGAAAGACTGTCTCTTGTTACGTCTGAACGTTTATCGCACGCTGAGATTGTTAGACCTAACAGTATCAAGGCCGCTACGATAAGTTTGCTGATCTTCTTCATATGTTTAGACCCTCCTGGATTTTAATAATGCAAAGGGTATGCCCGATTATTGTGAACACTGAATTCTCTTCCCCCTGCATATTGAAAACCGCATAAAATCTTTAAAATTCAAATTATTATGAATAACGCGGTTCTCGTTGTCAACACATAATGATTATAACCTGTTTGACGGCAAAATGGTAAGTAGAATTTTCAGGGATATGTGGGAAATATATTACACAATAACGAATGATTTTACCTTCTGTCGCTAGGAAATATTTTACACATGGATATTTATGTTTATTTCTTGACCATTTATAATCTGATGTATAACTCAAAATATTATGTCAGTGAGAATATGTTCAGGATTGTATAAGTCAAGAAGAATAGCCTGTCCTGAAGACATCAGGCCAACCTCCGACAGGGTTAAAGAGGCCCTGTTTTCAGCTTTGCTGGTCGATTTCAGGGATATTGACGTCCTTGATGTTTTTGCAGGCAGCGGATCACTCGGTATAGAGGCCCTCAGCAGGGGGGCAAAAACAGCAACATTTGTTGACAGTTCCGCCTTAAGTATAAATCATATAAGGAAAAATGCTTCCCTGCTCGGCATTGAGAATAAGTGTGTAATTATCAGATCAGATGTCATGGCATATATAAGGAAATGCAGGCATTCGTTTGATCTTGTTTTCATGGATCCTCCATACAATAAAGGTCTTGCTTCACAACTTGCACCTGAGCTATATTTTCTGATTAAGCCGGGCGGGACAATGGTGGTGGAGCATTCGCCCAGAGAAGCGCTCAATATGAATACATACAAACAAAAGCAGTACGGAGATACGATGCTGACATTTATAAGAAGGGAGCCCTAAATGAGCGAGAGAATAGCTGTATGTCCCGGTTCATTCGATCCGATAACAAACGGTCATATTGATATCATCAGGAGGGGTCTGGGGGTTTTTGACAAGGTGGTTGTCGCTGTCGGCCACAATGCCTTGAAACAGGACTTATTTACTACCGAAGAAAAGGTAGAAATGATTAAAGAATGCGTTGCTCCATCCAATGGAAGGATAAGTGTTGATGTATTTGAGGGACTTCTTGTCGACTATGTAAAAAAAATCGGCGCATGTGCAATATTAAGAGGTTTAAGGGTCGTATCGGATTTTGAATGGGAAATGCAGCTGTCTCTTATGAACAGAAAGCTTTACGGTGAAGTCGACACCTATTTTTTAATGACCGATTTCAGGAATCTGTTTGTAAGCTCTACGATTATAAAAGCAACAGTATCTGCAGGAGGTTCTGTCAGAGGACTGGTGCCGGACCCTGTACTATATAAGCTAAAAGAGAAATTTCCGTTTATGAACACTGATTGACATTATATAAAACCTGTTTGTCTCGGAGGAAAAGATATGAAAATTTCTAAACTTGTATCGGGCATTGAGGAGTCGGCGACCCTGGCTATCACGGCCAAGGTGAATGCGCTGAAGGCGGAAGGTAAGGATATAATAGGCTTCGGTGCAGGGGAGCCCGATTTCGATACGCCGGATGATATCAAGGAGGCAGCAATTAAGGCGATAAAAGACGGCAAGACAAAATATACCCCGGTAGCAGGAATACCGGAACTCAGAAAAGCCGTAGCCGATGTAGTCAATAAGGAGTACGGAACTAAAATGTCACCTGCAAATGTGCTTGTTTCATGCGGGGCGAAACACAGCCTCTATAATCTCTTCGTAACAATATTCGATGCCGGTGATGAGGTAATATGCCCTTCTCCCTACTGGGTTTCCTATTCAGCAATGATCGAAATTGCAGGCGCCAAACCGGTTCTTGTAGATACAAGGGGCACGGGCCTTAAACTTCAGGCCGAGCAGGTAAAACAGGCTATTACCCCGAAAACCCGCGGTATAATAATCAATTCTCCATCAAACCCGACCGGCATGATAATCGAAAAGAAGGAGCTTGAGAAGATTGCCGAACTTTGCATCAAACACGACATGGCAATAGTTGCTGATGACATTTATCAGAAGCTTGTTTTTTCCGGGAATACCTTTACCAGCATAGCTTCACTCGGACCTGAAGTTGCAGCCAGGTCATTTATAGTAATAGGCGCATCAAAGACATTTTCCATGACCGGCTGGAGAATCGGATACTGCATAGGCGACAAGGATGTAATTGCGGCAATGGGGAGGCTTCAGAGCCAGAGCACATCAAATGCTACTTCATTCGCACAGTATGGGGCTTACCAGTCGCTGACAGGTGATCAGAGCATTGTGGCCGAACGTACGAAAATATTCGAGAAGCGCCGCGACCTCATGGTCTCCAAAATAAGGGAGATTCCCGGCCTCGAGATCATTCCGCCTGAAGGTGCGTTTTACTGCTTCCCTTCAATGAAGGGGCTTATAGGCAGGTTCTCGGGTTCAACCGATTTTGCTAATTTCCTTCTCGATCAGGCGCTTGTTGCCATAGTTCCGGGAATCGAGTTCGGAAGCGACGAGCACTTCAGGCTTTCTTTCGCCACCTCTGATAAAAACATCATAGAAGGGCTTGAAAGAATCAAGAAGGCGCTTGCCTGAGAGGTATCGTCATAAAAACAGTGCAGAAGGGATTACAACTTCTGCACTTTATCTGATAAGACCGCTCATTGTAATCTGCTTTACAGAAAGGCTTTGATTATGCCTTTTGTTTAAAAATCTAAAATAATTTTCAATCCTGAATCTTCTTATATTTTGCCGGAATCTCGAAAATATCCGCATTGACCGGGTCGATGCTTATCTTCCTGACTTCGCTTGTGAACCATACTACCGGTTTGCTCCTGTCGGCTTCTTTCTTCCTGCTGTCCGCTTTCTGCATGTCCTTTGTCGGGCTTTTGTTTTCCTGCTGTTCTCTTTTCAGGCGGGCGGCCTTTTGCTTTTCATCCTCTATTGTCCGGGACTTGACGATTGTCCTTATCGGATAACCTTCGATCGTGGAGAATTCAGATGCATATTTTTTCATATCGCTCTCTGTCAGCTTTACCGGAAAATCCACCTTGTCCATGTTCAGTATCCTGGAGAACGTTCCTGACATTCCGTCCAGGCCAAGTTTTTTAAAGAGGGCATCATAATAGGCGGCTTCTTCCTGTTGCACCTTAACTATTTTTCCGGTTTCAGGTGTTGTGAAGAGGTTTGTTTCAATTATTTCGGTAAGTCTTCCTTCAGTCTCCATATCTTCAATCACTGCGGTTAAGACAGCATCATATTCTTCACAGTCAAATCCGTTAATGAGCATTTTTGAGCCGGTTCTATTTACCTTGAAGTCGCTCTTTATTAGTTGGTATCTTGATTTCTCTGGATTTCCATTCCGTGTTTTTTTGTCATTGCTGTTCTCATTTTTTATTTTTATCATCCTGTTGAGGTCAAAGACTGATAAGGGGATCTCGGTGTATGTCTTTTTCTGGACGTTGAGTGTCCATATCAGGCCTTTGTCCACCCTTGTTATCAGGAGAATAGGGGTGTCATTTGCAAAAAAGCCGATCAGCCTGCTGTCAAATTTGACATTGCTGCTGCTGTACTCTTTCAACCCCTGTATTTTCGATGTGGAGTAAGACTCGAAACCGATAACGAAATCCGATCTCGTCCATCTTTCTATGGTGACATCCGCCCATACAGTTGAAGATGTCAGCAAAATTGAAATTACAGATAGTACCATCGCTGTGTTTTTCAAGACTGTCCTCCTCAAAGACCTTTTTTTCATTTATAATCCCGGCATCATTTAGCATATTTTGCCTATAAGATGAATGCGATGATGTGCAGAAGGTTTATATATTTGAGAACAAGACTGTTGAGGATTTTAATAAATGAAAAGAAAGCCTGAAATTCATAATAAGCAAAGGCTGAGGCCATATATTGAATTATGGCTGATGGTTCTGTTCGTTCTATTATATCAGGATGCTTTTGCAGCGGAACAATCTTATAAACCGGCAATAACGCAGATTTTACCCGATACAAAAAGAGAGGATCGAAACTTCAAATATCTGATTGAGCTTGCACCGTATCTGGAGACGGAGAAGAATGATGCGGATTGTTATGCCCTGGGTATCTATGTCAGTGCGGATATAACGGATAAACTTGAATTCCAGTTTGCAAGCGACACCGTCACTTATCAGAATCCCGACTTCGGGTTCTCGGATATATCTTTCGGCCTGAGGTGGGACTTTTTTGATAAATATGTAAATCTGGCGTTTATCGGCTACCTGGAGTTGCCTACTGGATCGGCTGCATTTGCGGAGGCAGTGGCCGAGCCTACCCTGTGGCTTGAGGCAAGCAGAGGGTTCGGGGATTTCACAGTCTCGCTTACGCTGGGTTCGACATATCTGGCCGACTCGGAGGAGGATGATTATTATTTCAACTACTCCTTTCAGGCCGAACTTGATTACAGTCCAGATGAGTCAAACGAGATAAGCGCCCAGTTTTCGGGCTATACGCCGGATCAGCTTGAAGACGGCACGGCGAGGGTTCTTGCTGGGGTGAGTTATACGAGAAACCTGAATATGCAGAATTCAGTCGGAATTTCGGTATTGAAAGGCCTTTCGAGCAGGGGCATGGACTGGACATTCGCACTTGCGTACGACTATCAGTTCTAGCTCACACTATTCTCAACACGGATATCCTGTTATGTCTGCTATCCGGCGATAAATCGGCTCCAAGCTGATAAATGAATTTTTATACACTTCCTCGAAGAGACGACTGTAAATCTGGTGATTGCATGGGTCAGGCAGGAATGTGCAACCCCTGCCTGTCATGGAGGCAACCGCTTCATCAATTGTTTCATACATTCTTGTACCTACAGCAGCATCCATTGCAGCGCCTAAAGCTGCCGTTTCATGTGTCGCCATTCGGGATACAGGCAGATTGAACATGTCTGAAGCTATCTGTACCGCAGCATTACTCAGCGAACCGCCGCCGCCCACTCTTATTTCTATGATTGGAATGCGGGTCCTTTTCTGTACTATTTCCTGCATTCGCCTGAGTTCGAAGCATATGCCTTCAAGAATTGCACGGTATATACATGCGCGGTTATGGACATCCGAGAATCCGATGATGGAACCTTTAGAATACTTGCTGCTTACCGAAGGGGACCAGTGTGGATGCAGCATGAGGCCCATCGATCCCGGGGGTATATCCTTGATGACCTCATCCAGAATTGCCTCAGGGGCAACATTGCGCCTTGCAGCCTCAATCCCTTCACGATATCCGAATTCCTGCTTGAACCAGGTCACCATCCAGAAGCCGCGCATGATGAATGTTTCGAGAACCCAGACATCAGGTATTGCGGCAGGCCATGTGAAATAACGCATGGTCGGATCATTCAGATAGGTGCGTGAAACCACTTCCATCGATGTGCCGGTGCCAAAACTTATAACTGCTATTGAAGGATCGATTGCTCCGGCGCCCAGCATCTCGCTTTGTTTGTCGCCGCCTCCAACCACAAGCGGCAGTCCTTCAGGCAGACCTGTTGCATGCGAAGCTTCAGTACTTATATGTCCCAGCACTGTTCCGGGAGGGAAAAGCTCGACACATTGTCTTTTTTCTATCCCCAGCGCATTGTATATAAAACCCATTGGTGCGCCGAAATAACGCAGGTGTTTATAGTCGAAGGGCGATATGCCAGACACCATGGCGTATGAATCGCGGAATTTCCCTGTGAGCTTATGTACGAAAAAACCGGTTACCTGTGCGAATTTGTGTGTCCTGTTATAGACTTCGGGTTCATTCTGCCTGATCCAGAGGAACTTTGAGTTTCTACGGGCATAACTAAGCGCTTCCCCCTGGCCGATAAGCTGTGAGCCGATTTCAACAGCTCTGGACAGATACGGTGGATTCAGTGTTTTTCGCTGATCAAGCCAAATTATTGCGGGCCGCAGGGCATTGCCTGAGACATCCAGAGGGATCACGGTGTTTCGCTGGCTTGTCATGCCGATACCAGCAATCCGGTTCCTGTCGATGTCTATTCCAGCCATCAGTTTTCTGCATACATGACAGAGTTTGGCCCAGTAATCTTCGGCATGCTGCTCGGCCCATCCGGGTTCCCTTGAAAAATACGGTTCATAATCGGCCTGTTCGATGGCTATCTGTGATCCGAAGCGATCAAAAAGAACCGCCCGGATGCTTTGTGTTCCGGAATCTATGGCAATTATATATTGCTTTGCACCCATCTCGAGCCTTAGCAGGCCTTAAAGCAAAGGGACGATATTTGCCTGGGAACCTTTGAGCTTGGCCGTTATCAGAAGTTTTGCGGATTGCAGCAGGTCCACTTTGGCCATCCGGGTCGGGTGAACACCCATGTGTTTGCACAGGCCGGCTGTTGACAGAGCCAGATTGTTGCATCCGGGGCTCATGGTCACAGCCCGTTTGCCCAGGCGTTTCTGCAGGATAAGGCCGTAATCCTGTATGGCGCACCCGCCTGCGATGTGAACTCTTCCGGTAATCCTGTCCACCTTTTCTTTCTCGATACCCTTGCCCATCAGGATGGTAAAGCCTCCCTTTCCATTATAGTCGCGGTAGATCATCTCAACGATGCTCTCAGTGTTGCGGCGGCACCCCTCCTTGCAGCACCGCTCGGCCCCCCTGAGAAATGTGACGTCCGGCGGGTAGTCATCGAGCAGTTCGCAGGTGAGCTGTTTTTTCCTGGCATCGAGCAGGTCGCGGTTTACTATCTCGATGCTGTTTATATCCCCTGTACCCAACCCAGTTGATGCAGCCAGTTCCAGGTGCCTGACGTCCTTGAGATCAAAACCCATCAGGGCTGCGCCGACCACATCTGTTGCAAGAGGGTCGATGCCGCCGATCAGAAGATCCATCGGAACTACGCACTTGCCTGCATTGTATCCGGTAGGGTAATGGCCGTGATTGGTGGCGATCAGACCGTCGATCAATGCGAAGTCTGGCCTGATAACCCGGTAGATGTCCGCGAACTTCTGATGGATGCGATAGTTGTGGTCCGCTATGCGGCTCTTCTGGTGCACGAGCCCGAACTGATTTTTGATTGAGAGCGTGACCTGAGACATGGAATGCGTCTTGAGCTTCGGGATCGAGAGGTAGAAGTTGCCGGCGCGTTCATTTATAAGCCGTTCACTGACAAAAGCAGAGATATCGATAAATTCCTCGAGCCCTTCCAGAAAAACCGGAACACTCGCTGTTTCGTCAAGGTAGACAGGCGTAGCACCGGTTTCCCTGCAGACATCGTTATAGCCGGTGACATGAAAAACCAGACGGGTGAAGTTGGCCTGGGTGCAGTTTTCCATCACATAGACATCACGCGCACCGCAGCTTTTGAAATAGAGGATGGTCTGCCGCAGTACCTCCGGGTCGGTATATACAAAGGGCTCTGAGCCCACGCCGTTTACCTTGATGTAAACATCGCGGCTGGAGCGCAGAAGTCTGGCTCCTCCTCCGAAATGTTCGAAAATCGCACGCACGGCAGCGGCAATACCCGGTCTGGTGTCGGCAAGCATGACCTCTGTCTTTGGTTCATATGTTTTTATGGATTTCTTCATATTTCACTCCTTCAAAAGTATTTTTATTTCATCAGTCAACTCTACTTACATCTGTTTGTGCTTGACGGCCAGAATTTCCTTCATATGTTTGCTCATACGGCGGGACTTCATGCATTACACATTGAGCGGCATCTGATTTCCGTTCATTTACAGCGAAAAAATCTTATGATGGAACCTGATTGATATACGTATATTACGCTCTTTATTTAGGTGAATAATTTCAGGACGATTACATAGACAATCTACAGGATGAGCTTGTAGCCGATCCCGTATACAGAGCAGATAATCTCCCTGTCCGGTATGCACACCATGATCTTTTTCCTGAGATTCTTGATATGGGAATCGATGGTTCTGTCATATCCCTCATAATCATATCCCTGAATCATGCTTATGAGTTCATTACGGGAAAATACCCGGCCCGGAGACTTGATGAGAATCCTCAAGAGGTTGAATTCGATAGGCGTTAGTTTAAGCAGTTGTCCGGCGGCAACAGCCTCATGCGTGTCCTCTTTCAGGATTATATCACCTTGTGTCTTTGCAGTAAGCCCTGCTGCTTCGAAGGTTGTTCTACGCAACGCGGCCTTGACGCGTGCCACCACTTCCCTTGGACTGAATGGTTTGCATATATAATCATCCGCTCCGATTTCTAGTCCAAGCACCCGGTCGACTTCATCCACGAGGGCCGTGATCATAAGAATCGGCACTTTGCTGAATGATCTTATCTCCCTCATGATATCCAGACCGTCTTTCCCGGGGAGCATGATGTCCAGCAAAACAAGGTCAGGTGTTGTTTGTCTGAAAGATTCGACAGCCTTTTCCCCGCTGGCAAGGCAGGTTACCTTAAAGCAGGCCTTTTCAAGGTAGTCTCTTAGTATCTCCCTCATTTTATCTTCGTCTTCTACGATCATTATATGGTTCATTATCTTTCATCCCTCCCATTATCACTGTTCGGATATTGGCAGTATGATTCTGATCTTCAATCCGCCGAGATTGGAGGTTTCTGCAATGATCCTGCCTTTCATGGCCTCGATGATACCCTTGCTGATGGATAGGCCAAGTCCGCTTCCGCCTTTCTGTCTTGAACGGGAAATGTCTGATTTATACAGGCGTTCAAACAGATAAGGCATTGATTGGGCAGGAACGCCGGGGGGCGAGTCCTCGAAGATCATATGAAGCTCATCGTCCTCGATTGAGAGGCCAGTTTTCAGTGTGCCGGGAGAATCCGTATATTTAAGGGTGTTTTCAAGTATGTTTGAAAAGACCTGTGCAAGCCTTTCGGAATCCCCCATTACCCTGATTTCAGGGCGGCAATCCGGGAATGGCAGAACCTTGATCCCTGACTGTTCGAACCGGGATTTGAACGCGGCTATCAAATTTCCGGCAATTTCAACAGGGTTGATATTTTCCATTCTCAAGGAAAGCACATTGCTGTCGATTATGGAAAGTGAATGAAGGTCATCAACGATCCTGCTTAAAAGCATCACTTCCGAATGTAGCGACTGGAGCGTTTCGTTGCTTAAATCCCTTATGCCATCCTGAGCTGCTTCGATTTCGGCCCGCATCACTGCAAGCGGTGTTCGGAGTTCGTGTGAAATGTCCGTTATCCACTGTTTGCGCATGAATTCGTAGCGCTCCAGCGTATCGGCCATTTGGTTGAATTCCATGGACAGCTGGCCCAGTTCATCTGAAGAATGTATGTCGATTCGGGTGTCGAACCTGCGTGATGTCAGAGCATGAGCGCCTTCTGCGAGCCTTTTAACGGGCAGCAGTATCTGTCTGGAAAGAAACAGGGATACCAGAGTTGCGAGGATAAGTATTATTATCCCGATAATTATAAAGGCCCGCGACTGGCGGTACAGGAATTTCATTTGAAGCGGGTCTGAGATGTGTTCAGGACGATGCAGACCAATCCATCCTACAGTTTTACCGTCAACGGCTATTGCCTTAAAAAAGTAATTCCCGGCCGAGTCCGTTTTGCCGAATACGGGATGTTTGTCTTTGTCAAAAAGCATTAGCCTTGGAATCATATCCAGGTGTGGAGGAAGGGGCATCTTTTCTGAGAGAGGTTGCCTGAACGATTCATCATCAGGCATATGAGGGGGAGCCATCTTTATTCTATGGGATTCCATTACTGAACGAAGGATTCCGTTCCATATCGCAGGGTTTGTCCGAATATGTTCCCAGTTTCCGTATCTTTTATACTCGGTTTCAAGACTTGCAATTGTATCATTCAACTGTTTAAGCTCAACATCACGGATATAATCTGAAAAATTGCGGATTGCATAGTAATGCATAATTCCGGACATAAGGACTACTATTACGATATAACTCAATAAAAATGCAAAAAACAGTCTGGTGTTGAGCTTCATGCAAATAATACTGTCTTCAACTCCCGGTTAATGTCCAGTTGTTTTTACGAAATTCACAGCAATCACATTTTTTCTCCATAGTATCTCCACAGTCTTATGGCACAACCGGGTCAAAATTAGAGAAGGGGTAGGGTGCTTATGAAAAGATCGTTTGTCATATTGGCGGTGATTCTTGCGGGGGGCTTTATATTTTCGATATTGGCATTTGGTTTTGATCCACCGACAGGACCGCCTCAGATGTCAGCAGCGAATATTGCACCTCCGTTAAATAACAAGAAAATGATTCCGCCAGCTAATCCGGGCATAAAACTTATTTATGATTATATACAGATGAATGTATTAGCAGAACTTACCGGATTAACGCAGGAAAACGTAAAGCAACTTCTTATAAGCAGCCCGCCCCAGGCTATACTTGAGGCATATGCGGTTTCGCCCGATGCATTTGGATCGGAAATGGATAAGGAGATAGCAAAACTTGTAAGCCAGGCTGCTTCTGCAGGAGTGATTAGCAGGAAGCAGGCCGATGAAATACAGAAGAAAATGAAAAGGAAACCGGCAGGTCCTCCGCCAAAATGAATAAAGAGAGCAGGGAAAACCCACCCCAAAATCCTCATTTTTAGTTTCCGTTTTGCCGGGCTGATAGACAGCCCGGCCATTTTTAAGAATGGGATTTGACAAAATGTATGACAAGAAATAAATGTATGAGATTAAATAATGGAGTAAGATATGAAAAATAATAATTCAAAGACAGAAGGGAATATGAAAATATACAAATATAAACTGATATATTTATTTGCTATAGTGATCCTGATGCTTCTCTCCGGCTGCGGTGGTGACGGCACATCATCCAGTGATTATGATACCGCACTCTTTATGACATACGCATGCACGAATCCTGATGAACCTATGAATGATCTTGTCTACGGAGATCTCATGAATGCCATGGATGCGATCATATCGAACGAAAGTCTTCAAATATATCTTTATAATTATTATGTTCAGCATGGAGAATTGCCTTCAACCGTGGATCTTGTCGCCCTTAAGGAACAGGGCCTGATTGATATTCCTGCCGGTATCACCTCGGGCATCCTGACATTTTCAGTGAAAAGCGTTACCTCATGGAGCATTAATGCCACACTTAAATTCAACAGTTTTAAATACAGCGGCATTACATATTCCGGGACGCTCAAGGTCATTGATCTGATTATCTCAATTGATACGGATACTCAAGAGCTTGTGGTTACAAATGGAACGCTCGAGGCCAGTTCGCTTACAACGGTCAATAACTCGGATAATTACGAGGCCAAGTACTCATCATTCAGTGTTGATGCGGCTAATATCGATTCGGATTATCCGGACCTTAACATTGACGGTACTGTCACGGTGACAAATACTGATGATGATGAAACATATGAGATCGTATTTTCATATTTCTACTTTGATCAATCCTCGAAAAAAATATCTAGTATCTCGGGGGCATTCAGTATCGGCGGCAGCAGTTTCGAAATCGATGGTTCATCGATTACCCGTGACAGCAATTACTACTGGACAGAAGGAACCCTTACTATGAATGCCGATAACAGCGAAGATGAAGACGCAGATGATAGTGGTGTTGTTGAAATAACCGTCACATTCGACGGTACAACTGCAACACTCAGCAAAACGAGCGAAGAATGGGAGCTTAATAACTGGTGTGAGAACAGGCTCATACCATAAATTATTACATTTGATATTTTTACCGCAATTGCAACCGCTCTATTCCTTTGTAAGGAGAATCCTGATGGATGACTTGAAGAGGGAGAAGAAAAAAGGGTTAAGTCTATGGTATCTCAAGGACGTTATGCTCAGGCGCAGGATCATAGGCAAACGCTATCAGACCCCGGGATTCGGACTTGCGGCTCAGCTTTTTGCAGTGATGAGCAGGGCCATTATCCAGAAGCTGGGTCCTGTCGAGGGTGAGGCGCTTATCAAAGAAGCGGTGCAGGCTTTCGGACGGGAACGCGGCAAACGTATTGCCCAGAAAGTTGCCGCTCTCGGTAAACCGCTTTCCTTCAAAAACTGGCTTATCTACACGGACATTGACGGCGGAAATTTTCCTGTCAAAGCCTACATAGAGAACAACGATCTTTTTGCACCGGTAAAAGGGTGCTCCTTCAATAATGCCGCCTGTGAATGGGGACTCGATGAGTTTTCAAGCATCTACTGCAAATATGCCGACTATGCCATCCTCGAAGGCTATAATCCCGACATCAAACTCATACTCGAACAGCGGCATAAGACAGGGAAAGATTTTTGCCTTTTCCGCTATATCATGAAGGAATCAAACAAATAGAATTCGAGTTTCTTGTGTACAGTTGTTGCTGAGAAGAAATTTTTTACCTGTTCAAGCCGGGCATTATTTTTGATGGAGGATGTTATGGAAAAGGGCTCTCAATTTCCGCCGGACATTACTGAAAACAGCCTGTCTGAAAAAATTTCCCTTGGAATGAAGGTCGGCTATGGAATAGGCGATTTCGCATGCAACATCGTCTTTCAGACCATCACTCTATATCTTGTATATTTTTTCACGGACGTCTTCATGATAGGTGCAACAGTAGCCGGAAGTATCTTTTTCACAGCCAAAATCTGGAACGCCGTATGCGACCCGACCATGGGCTTCATTACGGACAGGACTCATTCAAGATGGGGCAAGAACAGACCTTTTCTGCTTTTCGGGGCTATCCCCCTGGGATTAGCTTTCTTCCTTATATTCCTATCCCCCCAGATTCCTTTATTCTGGCGATCTATCTATGCACTGGTGACATTCCTTGTCTTCTCCGCGTGTTATTCGGTGGTTAACATACCCTACGGCTCGCTTACCGCCAGCATTACCATGGACGGCAATGAACGTTCGACTCTGACGGGCATCCGTATGGCCTGCGCCATTCTGGGAACACTTGCAACAGCCGGGGCGACCAAACCTGTCATCGCCATGTTTTCAAGTGAGGTAACAGGTTTCAGGGTAATAGGCGCAGTATTCGGGGGCATTTGCGTTCTGGTCCTTCTTACGACGTTCGCCACCGTGAAAGAGTGCATAACCCCTCCATCCGAAGAGAAAAAGTCATTCAGGGAAGACCTGAAGATGGTATCGAAAAACAGTCCCTTCATATTGCTCTCAATCTCGACCATACTGCAGATGGTCGCACTTAATCTCGTTGCGATCATGATCAACTACTACTTCAAGTACAATCTCGGAAGAGAATCCGACATACCGATCGCGTTCATGTGCATGTTCGTGATTGCCTTTCTTTGCATGCCATTCTGGGTATTCATGACAAAGAAATTCGCCAAGAAAAACGTTCTTGCAGCAGGCACCGGCCTGCTCGCCTTTGTGACGCTCATGCTATTCTTTATCAATAATCCAGACAGAGGGCTCATTTTCGGACTGTTCATAGTAGCGGGTATCGGCCTGTCCACACTCTATCTCTGCCCCTGGGCCATGATCCCGGATACGGTGGAATACTCGCAGTGGAAAACAGGGCTAAGACGTGAAGGCATACTCTACGGCTTCTTCAATTTTGCATTCAAGTTCTCCTCGGCGTTTGCCGGCTTCGCAGTGGGGCTGGGGCTTGATCTTTTCAGGTATGTTCCGAATATAAAACAGCAGGCCATAACCCTTTTCGGGATCAAGCTGCTGATGTCAGTCATCCCCTGTATTTTTATAGCAGCAGGCATAATCATCATCCTGTTCTATCCCATAGATGAGACAATGCACAGAAAAATGCTCAAAGATATTCAGATCGGGGGACAATGCGGGGGATAAAAAGCATTTTAAATTTAATCAGAAAATTATTGATAATTGAATCATGGCGACATTATAATAGGTTGAATTCACAAAGATTATACTGAAAAACTATCGAAAATGAATAAGGAGGTCCGAAATGGGGAAATGGAAGATACCGCCCGATGGCGGTCATCTGGATCTGGCGACAGGCATTTATTTCCAGAATATGACCGGCAGGGAAATCGAACAGAGGCTAAAGACAAACGATCTCATAATCATTCCCGTAGGGAGTACTGAAAATCACGGTCCTCATGCATGTGCAGGAGAGGACACGTTCCTGCTCACAAGAATAGCCGAGCAGGTGGCGCTTGCAACCGGCTGCACCGTGGCTCAGCCGGTCTGGTATGGATCGCACCCGTTCAACCATCTGGGAATGCCCGGCACCATAGTGGTCCCCGAAGAAGACCTGGCAGCTTATCTTCGCGCAATAATAGCAGGTTTCTGGAACGCGGGGTTCAGAAAGCAGATATTCATCAACGGCCATGCGCAGGACTATGTCATACCGATGGCTATCCACCAGTTCGGAAAGAAATATCAGGTGCCCGCAGTGATAGCCTATCTCAACTGGTGGTTTTCTATCAGACCGCATATTAGAGACAAGGCGCACGGCGGGCCTTTCGAAACACCTTTCGTTCATGCCGACGAATGTGAGACGTCCTTTTCCCTGGCGCTCTTCCCTGAGATGATCAAGATGAAAGACGCAGTCGATACGAAGGGAGAGATGTACATCAAGGACGGTATCGTCGATAAGTCAGGACTGGCCTACGGCCATGCCATGAGGTTTTATGACCATGTAGGACTGACAGGGATGGAGGTGCTGTGCACACCGGAAGGCGTTGTCGGCAAGAGCACGCTTGCATCCGCCGACAAGGCCAGGCCCGGCGTGGAAGCGGCCATGGATTATCTTGAGGATCTCATAAATGAAATAATGGGCAGGTTCCCGGCGGGCCAGCTGCCTCCGATTGAGAAGATGACGCAAAGACCGAAAGAGCAAATCGAATCGGTCATAAAAGGACCGAGGAACGGCGGCGCGCATATCTATACAATAAGCTACCCGACCTGACGAGGAGAACGAATAATGGAGACTTATATAAAAGGGGAGAAGGATTACGTTGAAGGAAAGACAATAAAAGCGGCTGTCATGGTCGAGCCCGGCAGAATGGAGGTCCGGCAGCTGCCATGGCCGAAACTTGAAAGAGGCGCGCTGATACTGAAGATGCGCATGTCCGGCATATGCGGGACAGACAAGCACGCCTTCAGGGGCGGAGAGGAAAGAATACTGTACGGAGGCACCGAGGCTGAACAGGAGATGGCATATCCGGCAGTACATGGACATGAGAACGTGGGCGAGATAGTGGAGATGTATCCCGAAGATAAGAACCTTATCGAGTATCACGGGGGCGAACTCAGGATCGGAGACAGGGTCACGATGTGCCCGAATGTTGTGTGCAGAAACTGCTGGTACTGCAGGCATATATTCGCATACCCGTTCTGTGCCAAGAACACGACCATCGGCCTTTCTTATCCGAGCAATGTACATCCGTATGTGGCGGGCGGATGGGCCGAATACATGTATGTTCCGAAAGGTGCGTGGGTCTATAAGGTGCCTGAAGGAATGCCTGATGAATTCGGGGCCATGGCCGAGATATTCGTGGTAACTTCGACGCTTGACAGGGCCAAGGAGTTCTCGAGAATCGAATCAAGAGGTTTCGGGTTTGCCGATACGGTCGTAATCCAGGGAGGCGGTGCCATGGGCCTCATGCACATAGCCAAGGCAAGGATGCTCGGTGCGGGAAAAATAATACTGGTGGATCCCTCAAAGAAAAAGCTCGAAATAGCAAAGGAATTCGGGGCCGATTATGGAATCGACATAAGCGTGACCACTAAGGAAGAACGGGTGAATATCGTCAAGGACCTCACGGACGGAAGAGGGGCGGATGTCGTTGTGGAAGTGGTCGGAACTGCTGAATGTGTGAAGGAAGGCCTCGAGATGACCAGAAGGGGCGGCACATATATAGAGACTGGGAATTTCGTGGACTGCGGCGAGGTGGCGCTCAATATCCACAGGGACATTGCGGCTAAGAATGTTCTACTCATTGGCAACACCAATCACCCCCATACAGGTTATTATCAGCACATGTACATGATGCAGAAGTACTCAAAGGAGTATCCTTTCGAGAAGCTCATAACTCACAGGTTCAGGCTGGATGACGCTCAGAAGGCAGTCGAGACCTCGCTTGAGACCGACCCTCTGAAGGTGATTTTCGACATGACAATGTGACGGAAAAAGCAAGAAATTATGTTTGATTTGAGCGTCAGCCTTTCGCCAATAAAGTCGCCGTTCAGTCCGCTGCTCTTTTCCGGTGACCTTGAAGAAGGTCTAATGAATGTCAGCAGGCTGGGCTACAGCGGCGTGGACCTGAGCCTGCTGGATTCGGCAGTCCTTGACCAGGACTGGATAATCGGGAAGACCGGAAGCCTGAATCTGAAAGTCTACACAATCGCCACGGGCCAGACATATTACAATGACGGATATTCCCTTTACAGCGCCGAAGCGGACAAACGTGAAAAGGCTGTTGCCAGGATAAATTCCCATATCGATTTTGCCTCCAGGCTTGGCGCCATGGTAATAATCGGAGGCGTACGGGGAAAGATAACGGCCGGAAGCGAGCACGAAAGGCTCAGTCTGGAACAGGAAGGCAGGCAGGCCATATGTCAATGTCTGAAACACGCCGAAGATAAAGACGTGACTCTTCTGCTTGAGCCTATAAACAGATACGAAACCAATATCTTCAACACGCTTGAGGAAGGATTGAGCTTTATCGAGGAGGTGGGGAGCGATAATCTTAAGCTTCTCCCGGATGTCTTCCACATGAATATCGAGGAGAGGTCTATTGAGGAAAGCATCCTCAGATGTAGATCACACATAGGATTCGTTCATTTTGCGGACAGCAACAGACAGGCCCCGGGATTCGGCCATATTGACTTCGGAAAAATACTCTCAACCCTTGAAAAAATTAAATATAATAATGCCGTCGGACTGGAAATACTTCCCAAGCCCGATGACTTCAGTGCCGCCAAACAGGCCATTTCTTATCTGAAAAAATTCAAAGGATAATTCATTAATTACCCCCGAATCAGGGGTAATTTGTTGTTGTTATATAAGCAATGATGATGTATTATTTGCAAAATAAATCATAGGAGGGTGTTATGAGACTGGGTTTCTGTACGATGGGATATCTTGATTACACAACCGTTGAAGAAGCCGTAAGAAGAATTGGCAGGATGGGATATGAAGTCGTTGACTTCTGGGCATACAGTCCTCATCTCGGCCCTGATCTGTATGACAGGAAGGCACGCAAGCAGATAATGAATATAGTAAAGGATTCGGGACTCAAAGCGGCGGCGCTTTCGGTCAACGGCGGCGGTCTGGCTCTGCACATAAACTTTTCCCATTCAATAGAGGCAATCAGAAAAAAGTCCGTCGAGTATTATATCGATTGCGTCGATATGGCCTCGGAAATGGGAATTCCCATAGTCAACATGATTTCCGGCCACATGATCCATGGAACAACGCGTGAGCAGGCGTGGGCCTGGAACCGCGAATGCATGCAGAAAGTAGTCAAACATGCCGAAAAAAAGGGTATAATGATAGCGCTCCACACTCTCACCTGGTGCGAATCCCGTGTGATGGTGACGCTCGATGATGCTCTTCAGATGATGAGGGAGATTAATTCTCCCAACTGCAAGGTTATGATAGATACGGCCGATCAGAACATCACCGATCCGAACCTGTCTGACGCCGTCAGAAAGGCCGGCAAAGACCTCATATATGTTCACTGCAACGACAACAACGGTGTCGGGCAGGGCGACGTCCATCTTCCTCCGGGACACGGTACGGTCAACTGGAAGGTCTTTTTGTCCGCCCTTAAGGAGATCGGATATAAGGGAGATCTGACCGTGCAGGTCCATACGGGGCATCCTGTCGATATCGACGCATGGGCTATCGAATCGAAAGAGTATCTGGAAAACATACTGAAGCAGATATAACTCTCAAACCTGTTATGGACCAAAACGATAAAACGAGAATTGGTCTTATCGGCGCGGGAAACATCTGCAGAGTTGGCCATGGTCCGGCTATTACTGCGGACGGGAGGGCTTATATTGCCGCAATCAGCGACCCCGACCCGCACAACAGGGAGTTTTTTGCAAAAAAATATAATGTAAGCGGCGTTTACGAAGATCACCGCACCATGCTGGAACATGAAAAACTGGATGCCGTAGTCATATCTTCGCCTCCGTGGCTTCATGCACGCCATGTTCAAGACTGTGCGGAAAAAGGCATTCCTATCCTGTGCGAAAAACCCATGGCCACTACCCTTGAAGACTGCCGCGCAATAATCGAGGCAGCCAGGAAAAACAATGTCTATATCCTTATGGGCCACTGCAAGCGCTTCGAGCCGGGACACCAGAAAATCAGGGAGATGCTGATGAATAACACCCTGGGAAGGATATTCCAGGTCAGCATCTTCTGGTATTTCTTTATTCCCGACTTCACCAGCGGCGCACTGGGACGCATGGTCCGCATTCTCAAAAAATTCGGATTCGATATCGAACGGAAATTCGGTTTCTGGAGGTATAGAGATTTGAGAGCAGGCGGCGGCGACTTTTTCGACCATGCGCCGCATTATATCGACATCATCCGTTTCTACGGAATGGAAATCGAACAGGTCTCGTGCGAAACCAAAAGGTGCTACCCGGATACGCGCCCATATGAGGATCTGGCAGTGGCCTCCTTCAAACTGTCAAACGGCGCGGTCTTCCTATATGACAAAAACGTTATACGAACTGGAAGCCCCTATGGTTTCGAGCGCGGATACATATACGGGGAAAAGGGGAAGATCGCTTTCAGGGCCGCACACGCATACCAGAAGCGCCGCGTGAAAGTCGGGATTTACCGTCTTTCCAATATCATCCATAATCATTATTATCCCGCCATGCTTCCTTATGGCAGGGGAAATACGATGTTTTACAGGCAGATGAAATTCTTCATCGATAAGGTGCGGAATGAGAATACTCTGAACGGAGGCATCAGTGGAGCCTGGGGTGCCACACCGGAAGACTCTTACCTCACCATAGCCTGGACCCTTGCAGCGTACAAATCCGCCAGGGACGGGATAAAGATCACGCGCGAGAATCTGTTCAGCGAGATCGAAAATTTTCAGACCGGCAAACCTCATGACTGGTAAAATCCACTTTCCGTCGAAGCATCACGGACATGGATTCAGTTTTTTAGTTTTATGAAGCAATCGCAACATATAGAACATTAGTTCCGCTTTGCATTCAAGATGTCGCCGAGGAGTCGAAGAGGAAGCGACGCAGGCATACTTTTAGCGTATGTCGAGGAGCATTCCGATGCAGACGACAATGGCGCCGCTTGAATGCACAGTGGAATATTTGGGAGGTTATTTAATGGAAGGTAAAAAGCTGTCATTAGGAGTCAAACTGGGATACGGCGTCTGCGATTTCGGAGGCAATCTTTTTTTTACCGCGACCGCATTCGTCCTGATGATTTATTTAACCGACACCATGGGCCTTGCTGCGGGCCTCGCAGGAACTGCTCTTTTCATTGGAAGGATATGGGACGCCTTTTACGACACCATTATCGGCTATATCTCGGACAGGACATCCACCAGGCTCGGCAGACGCAGGCCTTTCATACTGGCAGGTTCCATACCTCTTTTCTTAGCCATGGTGCTCATGTTCACCAACCCTGCTCTTTTCAAGGAAAATTTCAGCCAGACCGGCCTGTTCATATTCACCGTGCTTGTTTACATATTGCTCAGCACGGCATATTCAACGGTCAACATCCCCTACTGTTCCATGACCCCTGAACTCACCGATGACTATCATGAAAGGACGTCGCTTTCGGGATACCGTTTCGGATTCGCCGCAATCGGCACACTCACAGGAGCAGGCGCGGCCTGGCCGATAGTAGGTCTTATGAAGGACAAGAACATGGGTTTCATCCTCCTTGGGGTCGTTTTCGGAGGTATAATGATGGTGACCGCCCTGATCACTGTGTTCACCACAAAAGAGCCTGCAGAGCTGAAGCCCGCCAGATCAATAGGCTTTTTCAAGACATATCTCGAGGTCTTCAAGAACAAGCCCTATCTTCTCATACTCTCAACCTACATTCTCCATATTATCGCACTTACGATCGTGAGCCAGGTGGCCGCCTATTATTTCGACTACGTCCTGGCCGCACGAAACGTGATGAACCCGAAGGATGAACTGACGAAGGCTATGCTGATACTGATCGGGACAGCATTTTTGTTCATCCCGGTAAGCGTTCTCCTGAGCAAGAAGTTCGGCAAGAAGTTCGTCTACGGGGCGGGTTTCGCCATTTTTTCGGCCGGACTGATCGCGCTGTTCATGTTCGGCGACAAGAGGCCAGTCAGCTTTACGATGATAATGATGTTCATAATGGGTTCCGGGCTTGGCCTGCTTTATGTGCCGCCGTTCACGATTGTGGCCGATGCGATAGAATACGGCTATCTCCAGACAGGCGAACGCAGGGAAGGCTCGTTTTTCGGCATCTGGACATGGGGATTCAAGCTCGGCCAGGCGCTGGCCGCACTTTCGATGGGCTGGATCCTTCAACTCATGGGCTATGTCAAGGGCGTCTTGCCGCAGAGCCCCAGTGCTGAACTGGGTATCAGGCTGCTTCTGGGTCCGATCTCGGCCGCCATATTCATATTGGCGATAGTGGTGCTTTGTTTCTATCCGATAACGGAAAAGCGCTATTCCGAGATTCAACAGCAGATAAAAGAGATGGAAGAAGCAAAGGCAAAATCCGCATGATGCCGCGATAACGCATCCTGTGGGGAGAATGCCTTTTTCTTGCTGTGCAACGTGAATATCCCGGGAAAACCAAGGGATGCGTTTTATCTCTTTCTTTATATTCGTATTTTGAATCCCGGCTTCATGAAATGCTTCAAAACTTCAACAATTTCCGGGCCACTGAATCCTTCATGATGCTTAACGCCATGTTGTTCCATGCACAGTCAGAAAAAGGAACAGGCTCGACCATCCTGATTAAAATTGACAATTAATAAGTCATCATTATTTATTTTAAAAAAATAATTACGAGGAGACTTATGAAAACAAAAACTTTCAGGTTTCTTATGGTATTTATCTTTTCGGCCATGATTTTTGCAGGATGCGACAAAAGCAGCAGCAATTCAGATCAACCGTCAGCGCCTCAACCCTATGCTCAATTGATAGACCTGTTGCCCGGAGCGAAAGAATCCGGAATGAACAGATCGAATGCCATATCAGGAAACGGCAGTGTTGTTGTAGGGTTAAGCGATTCTGCAAACAATAAGAGAGAGGCATTCAGATGGAGCAGCAGCGACGGACTTACAGCGCTTGGTTTCCTGGATGGATATACCGGTTTTAGCTCCGCGGAAGCTGTCGATTACGATGGCGATACAGTTGTAGGTTACTGCTCTACAGAAGATGGTTCGGCAAACAGGGCATTTATATGGACACCTTCAACCGGAATGCAGCCATTAGGCGATCTTCCGGAAGGATACAATTCTCAGTTTGCCTCAGGAATATCTGCAGATGGTTCAATTGTAGTCGGTTATGTTGTCGGAGATGGTACGAATAATGTATATGCCTTTTTATGGACATCAAAAAGCGGGATTTCATATTTGCAGACGCCAAGCCGGGCATACGCAATATCGGCTGACGGCAGGACAATTGTTGGTTCTGCTTTTGTAGCTCCCTTAAATGAATTTCAGGCATTCAGGTGGTCGGCGGGAACGGAAATTGTATTTCTAGGCTATAAATATGAAAGTAATCCCAAGAGTGAAGCATACGCTGTATCTTCCGATGGAAATGTAATAATCGGGGTAACAGGTGATAATATATTAACAATTGAATTTAATCCAATGATATGGACATGGGAAACAGGCCTGGTAGATATATTGCCATATTTCACGCTCACTCTTAGAGCTGTGTCCGGCGATGGTTTGATAGCCGGAGGCGGAGGAATAATGGGGGACCAGGCATTTCTTTTCCACCGACATTATGGATTTGAGCCTTTAGGAAATATCCTTGCTTATTATGAACTTTTCGATTCAATCGATAATAGAGACCCGATCACAGTCACAGGCATTTCCGCAGACGGCAACACAATTACAGGCACAGCAGGCGGCAATATATCTACAGGAAGGGCATTCATAGCCTACATGCCGTTGCAGGATTTTTTTGCCAACAAGCCTTTTTAAAAAAACAGATTCAGTCCTTGACGGTTTGACAAATTTATTGATGTTTCATTTCAAGCCTGACACACGGCACAAAAAACAGCCGGCACCCGAAATGGGAGCCGGCTGTTTGATTGCGACTATTCTTGCTTCCCGGGCTTTCCGGACCGGGAGCAATGCCAGTTACCATGGCAGGTAATCAAAGGTTACATAGAAGGTATGGTCCTCGTCGTCATTGCCGCTGAAGGCGATCTGGACAGATGCATCGTGGGCTCTTGAGTCAATGCTTTTATAGATGATTGCATCTGTTCCGTCGTCAGCGACCTGTGAACGGCTGACACCATCTTCGGCAATGGAACATAACCAGACGTTGTGGTTGCCTCCCAGATCAATTGAGTCCTTGACCAGATCGTAAACATTTTTTACGGTTTTTGGTATGCAAGTTTCTTCTCCTAAAGCATCCCTCAGAGCACCAGTCCTATTTCGCCAATATCTTTAATAACCTTGAACAACCCTCTGAGCCCTGAGTCGGAACCGGAACCCTGTCCTATTACAAGATTTGGAATGTTTATTTTTTCTGATCCCGTTGTTTCAGGTCTCGGGACAAAATCAACAGTCAAAGTTATATTATAGGCGAAATTGAGTTTTGACGTGAAGTGGGTGTTATCCTTTTGTGAACCATCAACATTGTGAAGAATGATCGTGGGTTTTCCACCCGAACGGTCTTTGAACCAGTTTGCCTGATCATCGTGTTTCTTTCTGCCCACATGCCAGTTCATTCCGAATACGTGCGGATGGTTTGAGTCGTGCGGGATGTCGCCCTCGTTAAATCCAAGTGACGGCCCGCCCTTGCTGTCATCGGGAAGGCACGTGTGGTCTATGGAATACCATGAACTGCCTGATGAATGCGTCATTGAAACCCCGTTCAGCCAGAGAGGCCCGTAATAATCGTAGACGAGAAAGTTTACATGATTGTCATGTGATGCGTAGGTCACATACTGGCTGAGCAGATTCAGATAATCTTTAGAGACTAACAGCTCATTGTTGTCATTTACATAATCGAGCCTTTTAAGCGCCGCATCTTCTATGGTTATCGGCGTTATCCTGTTATATCTGATGAAAAAGGCGAAGGCCTTTGCCACCGCATCGTCGCCTTCGGAAAGGTCAACTTGTGCAATTCTGAACTTAAGCCTGTTGTCGATTGTATGATAATGATTGGAATATCTGTTCCCGTAGCTTACGGTCTGAAGGATAGCGGACAGGGCATCGGCTTCTATCTTGCTGTTTGTTGCATCGAAAACCGTAACGACGCCATCCTTGATTTTATCATAAGGCGCGGTGAATTCAAGTTTGCCGAGAGTGAAGGTACAGTCGCAGCCTTCCTTGTAGGTAAGGGTGCCGAACCTGTCGGTCATTCCCTCGATATCCCCGCATTTGTATGGGATGCCTGCATATATCCCGTTGTCAACGAACAGGGCGGTTCCCGTTGGGTTGTCATTGTCCGAACTGTTGCTGGAACATCCGGAAAAAACAAGAGCAAATATGATTACCGGATATACAAACAGCACCATTTTCCATGTAAACAAATTGTCTCTTACCATGATACTCCCTCCCATTTGTATTAACTACCCCCTTATCGGTATCTTATCGGAATTTTGTTTTTTGAACTTTAGGTGAAATTGCCGTGTCAGGCCTTTACGGCCTGTTGCCCTGATTGATTTTGGGGAGTCGCATTTTGCGGGTTTATGGAGCACTTGGTCAGACGTAGAGATGTCTCAAAGCAATATCCCGAAAATTGCAAATACGATTTCCAGAGAACAACCGGGAAATAATGCAAT
>DATCTV010000024.1 GCA_036567785.1 Desulfomonilia bacterium
TATCTGCATAAAAATGGTAGTATGTGCATAGATTTCTTGCAGATTTTGATTTTCAGGAGGGCAGATGATACCGAGGAAAGATGAGCAGGTTCAGATGGGTTTGTTCAAGGAGGATCTGTCTGAAATGTTCAACCCGAAACATCCGTTATAAAGACCCCTGCACAACTTCCCATGAAGAACTGTTGGAATAAGGGTGTTTATTGTTTCCGACAGATCCCTCAAATATGCTATAAAGGCTTATAAATAGAGTATTTGGGGAGGATATGATGTCGACGTTTTTCATGCTTGGTGCTGAGGAGAAGTTGAGGAACAACAAGCTGATGAAATTGAAGGACCTGATAGATTGGACTGCATTCAGGAAGAGCCTGCCGGGCATACACAAGAATGACATTGATCCCCAGGGCGGACAGAAACCTTATGACCATTTGAAGATGTTGAAGACCGTATTGCTCAAGGAATGGCACAGTCTTTCTGATAAGGACATGGAAGAGGCGTTGAGGGTCAGGATAGATTTCATGGCTTTCACCGGATTCGATCTTGCCGAGGACATGCCGGATGAAGCGACTATATGCAGGTTCAGGAATGCTCTTTCTAAAAGAGGTTTGGATAAGGTTATCTTTAAAGAGATCAACAGGCAGCTTGAAAGACATGGGTTAAGGCATCCGGAGCAGTAATAGATGCAACGCTTATCGAGTCGTCAGCAAGACCGAAAAGAATTATTGAAGTTGAAAAGGACAGGGAAGAAACCGGAGAACGCATAGACATACAGGAATATAGCGATCCTGATGGCAGTTGGCTGAAGAAAGGGACCAGATCTTACTTTGGATACAAGGGTTTTGCCGTTGCCGAAGACAAAGGGTACATACAGGAGGATTCGGCCAATGTTCCTGAAGTGAGAAAGCTTGAGGAAATGCTTCCATCCATAAGTGCTGAAATCCTTTATGCGGATAAGGGATATGCTTCCGAAGGCAACCGTGAATTGCTCAAGGATAAATTCAAAGACGGAATAATGCATAAGGCCGCCAGGAATCATCCACTTACCGAAGGGCAGAAAGAAGCCAATAAGCTTATCTCCAAAGTTCGCTACATAATAGAGCAGGACTTCGGGACTTTGAAAAGGCGATTTGATTTTACCCGGGCATCATACATGACAAGAGAAAAAGTCGAAACGCAGTTCAGGTTGAAAGCGATCTGTCTGAACCTCCTGAAAGCCGTAAACAGCATGACGCTTCAGGAATGTTTATCTTGAACAAGGGAGAGGTGCGTCCAAAATAAGGCAAATGGGAAAAAACAAGGCAAATAAAACGGGGTAGAAAAGAAAAATCAGGTGAAAAACCCCGTTCACCTGATCATCGCTGAAAAAAGTCGGGTTGTGCAAGGGTCTTTTAAATGTAAATAATTAGAGCCCTTTGTTTTATGAACGGATGCATATCTTGCCCTGATACATGCCATCATTAAAATCCCCCTTTATTGATAAAGAAACCAAAAAATTATCAGCGTTGAATTTTATTATAATTCCCGTAAGTCATTTGGCAAGAATGATACAGCTATTTATTTAAAGTTACTGGACACATATGTAAAAACAGAAATGTTCCTCAAAAATACTGGTGATGTATTTTATTCAGTCTTTATGTCAATGAAGACTCCCGGCAAGGTTGAGAATCGTAACACCTGCAATCACAAGAAGTATCCCGCCTAATTTGATAATGTTCATGCTTTCGCTGAAAAACGCTATACCTATCAGTGTTATCGTTGCTGTCCCGACACCGGACCAGATTGCATAAGCTATTCCCACCTCTATTTTTTTAAGTACGAGCGACAGCAGGTACATGCTTGCAATATAAAACACAATCATCAAAACAACTGGCAAAACCTTTGAAAAACCGTCTGAAAGTTTCAGAAAAGTCGTCCCTGCAACCTCAAAGAATATTGCCCCTGCAAGAAGTACCCAACTCACATCTATCACTCCAGATAATCCTCGAAACCCGGGGTGTCACTGTCAGGCTTTTTGGGCTCGGATTTTTTATCCGCAGCAGATTCAGTTTTCTTTGCAGATATTTTCATATCGAGCATTTTTTCGGTTTTGTTTTCATGTTTCAGATAGTCTGTTTCAACAACATCAGATATTTCAAGCATTCTCTTAACCAGGTCTTTGATTTTGGAGGCTTCTTCCTTGATGCCTTTGATAGTGACATAAGTTTCCGTCTTGATCGATTTATCCCTTAAAAGCATGTCCAGTTTCAAAAGGATTGTCGTAAGTGGGCTGTTTATTTCATGGTTGGCTGCAATTGCGGTCTTGGAGACTGCCGCCAGCCTTTCAGCCTTCAGGTTCTTGGCAACTAGGGTGGCCCTTTCGATTGCGTGGCCTCCGACTTCTGCAATGGTCCTTAAAAGAAGAGTCCTTTCCGTTACATCTTCGTGCTGTGCCTCAAGAGGTGTGGATTCAATCACCCCGATAATGCTGCCTTCCACCTTTACAGGCGCATATATTATTCCGCCCTGTTTCGGGAATATACCCTGGGTCTTGTCGAGAACATCCTTTGTCGCATTCGTAATGCCCGAACGTGTGGAGACGCCACCCTGTTCAATTAAGCTTTCCGTAAACAATATCCGCATGCCCGAAAGCCTTACAAGGCATCTTATACTGGAAGACCCCATGATAGTGAGCGCATTCGATGTAAGTATTTCGGTAATCTCCGAAAGTTTCATGGATGATTGCAACTGGCTGGACATGCGGTTAAGCCCGGTCAGCTCGACCGTTCTCCTTTCCAGTGCAAGCTTTTTCTGCTCGAGATCAAGGCTCATCCTGCCAAGCTGTGTATTGGCTGCCTGCAGTATCTCAAAATATGTCTTTGGTTCTATCTTGGGGATCCCGAGTTCGTCACTGATAGCCGTGACACTGTCTTTAAGCTCAAGGGATATTTCCTGTAACTCCTTGTTGCCGAGGCCGGCTTTACCAAGAACCGCCGGGTCGATAAAATCGGCCGAGTGTGTGCTTATTCCGAGTCCGAGATGGTTGGTGATCTTGTCTGCAATATTTACGATTGCACACAGCATCTCATCCCTGGCGTCAAGCATATCGACCTCAGGCTGTTTATGATGTGCTCCTACCGCTTCACACAACACTTTCGGCAGATTCCATTTCTCGATGAGTTTTTTGCCGATGTCCGCATGGTTTATTCCGATAATGCTGTTCTCACACTTTATTATATCGGTCGTACCCGAATTTACACGTTCGATAATCTCCTGATATTCACCGCCAAGGCATATGTTCTGATCCAGCACTATCTTGCCGATGTCATGAAGGAGCCCTGCCGCAAAGGCATCCTCTTCGCATGCCGGCAGCGTTTTCGCCGCAATCATCCTGGAACAGACGGCGCATGAAATGCTGTGCTGCCAGAACCTGTAGAGGTCAATGACATTCTTCTTATTGCTGTTAAAAAGATTTATGACCGAGATGCTCAGAACAATACTTCTTAAGACATTCATGCCCAGAAGGACTACGGCGCTTCTGATTGTGGAGATCTCCTTGATACGGTGATAAAAAGGAGAGTTGGCAACCTTGAGGACTTTAGCCGCAAGCGCGGTATCCTTTTCAACCATGCCTGTAAGATTCTTTGCATTCGCCCAGTCGTCAAGAGTCCTTTCCATTATTGCAGATGCTATCGAAGGCAATGTCGGAATCTCGATTTCATCAAGTATCCTGTCGATATTCGCTGGTGTCACTTTCAACATGGGTATTCTTATCGAAAAACAAAGCAATAAACTTGAGTGATAAGTTGAGTCTGTGTTATTCTGGCTTAAATGACACTACCCCGTGAAAAAACCCGAAGAATCTTTGTTGGGGGGGTACAGGTCGGAGGCGGTGCCCCTGTAACCGTTCAATCTATGACCAACACCCTGACAACCGACATCAAGGCCACGTGCGCACAAATTGCGGCGCTTGAAAAGGCAGGGTGTGATATTGTCAGGGTAAGCATCCCCGATGAAGAATCCCTGGCGGCGTTTGCCGAAATTAAAAAACAAGCCGGTATTCCAGTTGTTGCAGATATTCATTTCGACTACCGCCTTGCAGTGGGTGCCATCATCGCCGGTGCCGACTGCATAAGAATAAACCCCGGGAATATAGGCTCAAGGGATAAGGTCAGAAAGGTTGCCAAGACTGCAATTGAACACAACGTCCCGATACGGGTCGGCGTAAACATGGGATCCGTGAAAAGGTCCGTGCTGAACCGGTTCGGAAAAGACAGGGTTGGCGCGCTTGTAGAAACGGCACGGGAGCAGGTCATGATACTTGAAGATTTCGGGCTTGATGCGATGAAGGTGTCCCTCAAATCTTCCGATGTCCTTGAAACGGTCTCGGCATACAGGCTCTTTTCCAGCATTTCAGACAGGCCTTTGCATCTCGGGGTGACCGAGGCCGGTACCATGTTTTCAGGTGCCATAAGGAGCGCCGCAGGAATCGGGATACTCCTTCATGAAGGCATCGGTGATACGATTCGCGTTTCCTTGTCCGCTGATCCTGTAAAAGAAATCGTGGCAGGTAAAGTCCTTCTTGAATGCCTCGGGCTCAAGAAAGAGGGCATAAGGGTTATCTCATGCCCCACATGTGCAAGGGCCAATGCCGACGTAGGGGAAATAGCATCCGCACTGGAAGACAGCCTTTCGGGAATCAAGCGCCACATGAGCGTTGCTGTCATGGGCTGCATCGTGAACGGACCGGGAGAGGCCAGGGATGCGGATATCGGGGTCGCATGCGATAAAAAGGGCGCCTTGCTTTTTATGCATGGCAAACCCATCAAGAGAATAAACAATAGCGAGATAATAAAAACAATAACAGACGAGATCGAAAAGGAGTTCAAGGAATGAAGTTTTCAGGCATGTTCTTAAAGACGATGAAGGAAGACCCCAGAGACGCCGAGGTTGCCAGCCACAGACTGATGCTCAGGGCCGGAATGATAAAAAAGCTGGCAAGCGGCATCTATTCCTGGCTTCCATACGGCCTGCTGGCACTAAAAAAAGTGGAAAAAATAATACGCGAAGAAATGAATGCCGCAGGCGCCCAGGAGGTACTGATGCCTGGAGTCCAGCCCTGCGAAATCTGGCAGGAAAGCGGACGCTGGGACATCTACGGCAAGGAGCTTTTGAGATTCAAGGACAGGAAAAATGCCGAATTCTGCCTGGGACCCACGCATGAGGAAGTAATTACGGACATGGTAAGATCCGAGTTGAACTCCTACAAGGATCTTCCTGTAACTCTCTATCAGATACAGGCAAAATTCAGGGATGAGATACGTCCGCGTTTCGGCGTGATGCGCGCCCGTGAATTCATGATGAAGGATGCATACTCCTTTGACAAGGATGACGAGGGCGCGGAAAAAAGCTATGAATCCCAGTATAAGGCATATGAAAAGATATTTGAACGCTGCGGACTCAGATTCAAGGCGGTTGAGGCCGATTCAGGGCCTATTGGAGGCAACTTCTCGCACGAGTTCATGGTGCTTGCCGATACCGGTGAAGACATCATCCTGAGCTGCACACAATGCAGCTATGCGGCAAATGTGGAAAAGGCAGAAATCAAAAGACCGGAAAAGGAGCAGCACGCCGAAGTGACGGGAAATTCTCCAGAGAAGGTGCATACTCCCGATATCAGGACGGTCGAGGAAGTCTGCGAGTTTCTGGGCATAGAGAAGACCTCCCTTGTCAAAACCATGATTTACAATACAGATAAAGGCCTTGCCGCCGCACTGGTCAGGGGCGATCACGAGGTGAACGAGGCAAAGCTCAGATGTTCCCTCGGAGTCGATAACATTGAACTGGCCGATGAGGAAATGATCGCCAGGGCAACCGGTGCTCCCAGAGGATTTGCAGGGCCTGTCGGGCTTAAAGTCAGGATAGTGGCGGACATCTCCCTTGACGACGGGCCATATGTAACAGGAGCCAACGAACATGATTACCACCTCAAGAATGTATGGCTCTCTCGCGATGCAAAAATTGAAAAATCGGATGATATCAGGAATGCGCTTCCCGGTGATGCATGCCCGAAATGCAGCGGTATTCTTGAAGCCATCCGGGGAATTGAGGTCGGCCATGTATTCAAGCTGGGAACCAAATATTCAAAGACAATGCATGCCGAATTTCTTGACGAAAAGGGCGATCTCAAACCAATGATCATGGGGTGCTACGGGATAGGCGTAAGCAGGGTTGTAGCCGCCGCAATAGAACAGAACCATGACGGTGACGGCATTATATTCCCTCTTCCGATTGCACCTTTTGCGGTAATAATTCTCCCTTTGGATTTAAGAAATCCCCAGGTTGTGGCAACAGCCGAGGATTTATATTCGGCGCTTACGAAAACAGGGCTCGATGTGCTGATTGACGACAGGGATTTAAGGCCGGGTTTCAAGTTCAAGGATGCCGATCTCATAGGTATTCCATACAGGGTTACAATCGGTTCAAAGGGGCTTGCGGAAGGCCTCATAGAGATAAGGGAAAGGGCGACAGGCAATGTGACCAAAGTAAGTCCCGCCGAGACCCTTGAAACACTGGCTCAAATGTTGAAAGAAAAAGGAATGATTATTGACGGTAAGAATTAACGATATTCTTGACGCTGTCACTGCCAGCGAACCCGATGCCGACCTACGTCTGATTGAAAAGGCCTACGTCTTTTCCGCCCGCGTCCATCAGGGACAGACGAGACTGAGCGGAGAGCCATATCTGAATCATCCCCTTGAAGTTGCATTGCTGACGGCAAGGCTCCATCTGGGGGCGGTGGCAGTCGCTGCCGCTCTCTTGCATGACACGATCGAAGACAGCCTTACAACGGTTGATGACATCAGGAATACCTTTGACGACGAAGTTGCCGTTATTGTCGACGGGCTTACAAAGATAAGCAAGATTCATTTCCATTCTCTCGAGGAGCATCAGGCCGAAAATTTCAGAAAAATGCTCCTGGCCGTAAGCAAGGATTTGAGAATCCTTCTGATAAAGCTGGCTGACAGGCTTCATAATATGAGGACACTTGATCATCACAATCCGCAGGCCCAGCAGCGGATAGCCAAGGAAACCCTTGATATTTATGCCCCGCTCGCCAATCGTCTTGGAATTCACTGGATGCAGATTGAGCTGGAAGAACTGAGCATCAAGTATCTCGACCCGATCGGTTACAACACGGTCAAATCAAAACTCACCGCAGTCGCCAAGGAAAAGGAAAGTTATCTCGGCGACATAATGGGAAGGGTCAAAGCCAAGATCGAAGAACAGGGTCTTAAAGCCGAAGTCACCGGAAGGATAAAACACATCTACAGCGTATATCAGAAACTGAAGAAACAGGGCATACCGTTCGAGGGTGTCTATGACATCCTCGGAATCAGGATTATTGTTGATACCGTTGCCGAGTGCTATGAGGTCCTTGGTATCATTCATTCCCTCTGGAAGCCCATACAGTCCAGGATAAAGGATTTCATCGCGATGCCCAAGACCAATATGTACCAGTCGCTTCATACTACGGTTTTCGGTCCTGTAGGCGAACGGATCGAATTCCAGATAAGAACCCGTGAGATGGACATGATTGCAAACGAGGGCATTGCCGCACACTGGCAGTATAAGGAGAGCACGGGTCTCACGGATCAGGACGGAAAAAAATTTACATGGCTGAGGCGACTGCTTGAATGGCAGAAGGAACTGCACGATCCGAGGGAATTCCTTGAAAGCGTAAAGGTCGACCTCTATCCTGAAGAGGTGTACGTGTTCACACCGAAGGGAGATGTCCACCGGTTTCCATCCGGTTCAACCCCGCTTGATTTCGCATATTCCATACACACCGAACTCGGTAACCAATGTACCGGCGCAAAAGTAAACGGACAGATCGTTCCGCTCAAATACAAACTCAAAAGCGGGGATGTTCTGGAAATCCTCAGATCCTCAAAACAGCACCCGAGCAAAGACTGGCTGAGAATAGCTGTAACAACAAGGGCAATCACAAAGATAAGGGCATGGCTGAGAACTCAGGAAACCGAACAGAGTATTGCGCTTGGAAGAGAAATACTTGAAAAGAAGCTCAAAAGCCTGCACATTCGAAAAGATATAGATTACAGCGATCTTGCCCGTGACTTCTCATACAAAAATGAAGATGATTTTTTTGCAGCAATCGGTTTTGGCAGACTGAGCGTTATTCAGATAATACACAAAATCGAACCGGATGCGCCAAAAGAGCAGTTAGAACACCCGAAAACACGTCAGCCCAAGAAGAAGAAACAGGAGGGATCAGGCATAATTGTAAGAGGTGTGGAAGATCTCCTCGTCAGGTATGCAAGGTGCTGCAAACCTATCCCGGGTGATGATATCGTGGGCTTTATTACAAGGGGCCGGGGAATAACGGTCCACAGAAGGAACTGTCCTTATGTAATACCGGAAGATCCCGGCAGGCTTGTCCCGGTCGAGTGGGAAAGTGATGCCAATGAGACCCATGAAATAGACTTTTCCGTCATCTGCGATGACCGGCCAGGCATGCTCAACTCGATCACCACCATCCTGGGCGGTCAGGATATAAATATATCCAGACTCAAAGCAACTTCACTTGCCAACGGAAGCAGTGTCTGCGTCTTCAGAATTATGATAAAAAATCTGGCCGAACTTGAAACCCTGTTCACTAAGATTAAAAAGCTGAGCGGAGTGGAAAAAATTGAAAGGCCTCTGTCCTGACGGGCCAGAAGCCTTTTTCTTTTATTCTGATATATCCAGGTTTAAGCTGCGTGCTTTTTGATTTTTCCTGACTTTATGCACTGAGTGCAGACCTTGACGCTTTTTACACCTTTTTCGGTTTCAATCTTGATCTTCTGAAGGTTGGGCAACCATACTTTTTTCGTTTTGTTGTTGGCATGGCTCACATTGTTTCCTGTCTGTGAACCCTTGCCGCACACTTCGCATACCCTGGCCATAATTTCGCTCCCTTGTTTTAAATATAAAAGATGGTGCCGAAGCCGGGACTTGAACCCGGACGAGCGTAGCCCACTACCCCCTCAAGATAGCGTGTCTGCCAATTCCACCACTTCGGCGTTTCGTGACCTCATACAAAATAAAAGGACATGCTGTCAATAAGGAATTCCTTTAACCGACCTGCTGAAATTCAGGGAGCAGCTGTCTGTTTTTCTGCAATCGGCCCGACTGCATCCCACCACTTTCCACGGGAACCTCTCTCCAGTTCTATTCCTATTTTAAAAAAACCGTTTTCAACATCATACCATCTGACAAGACCATAAAGAATCATATCACCCAGATATATGACAACCCTGTCTTCCAGCCTCTCAAGCATCCCCCCTTTCAATGTTGAAGTCGGTATCTTGATGCAGAGTCCCTTTTTTGTAACGTCCCTTGAAGTCCCGGAAACAAAATCAGTGCCAATTATTATTTTCAGGTCGACAGCCACCATAACGCGCTTGAGAGCCCTTCTGTCGAAATCCATTATATCAACCCTCCTTAGTTCTTGTATCACCAATATTATATTGATAAGAAAGCATGATGGTTTTGGCAAGGAATATAAGGCTCGTTTTTTCATACGACGGTTCGAATTTCTCCGGATGGCAGGTTCAACCCGGACTTCGCACCATACAGGAAACGATCGAGAGTGTCCTCGAAACCATCCTCAAGAAAAAAACAAGGATTAATGCGGCAGGAAGGACAGATGCCGGCGTCCATGCCTTTGGACAGGTGGCTTCATTTTTCTCGGATTCATCAATACCGGCTGACGCCCTGTTAAGGGCACTCAATTCCATGCTGCCTCCTGATATTGCAGCTACAGATGTTCAAGATGTCGGACCGGATTTTCACCCTCGGTATTCGGCAAAGTCAAAAACCTATATGTATGCAATCAACACCGCACCTGTCAGAAATCCCCTGTTTTCAAGATATGTACTTCATATAAAAGAGCATCTCAATATTGACGCAATGGCAAACGCGGCGGATTATTTTCTTGGAGAGCATGACTTTGCATCGTTCATGGGTGTCGGCACGCCTGTCAAGTCAACAATAAGAACGATAACTGAATCCACCTTATTTATAAGGGGTGATATGTTATACTATGCAATAAAGGGTAACGGATTTCTGAAGCATATGGTAAGAAATATCGTCGGGACGTTACTTGATGTAGGTAAAGAAAAGATCGATCCCCTGGACATTAACAGAATAATTGATTCAAAAAACCGTTCAGAGGCCGGTCCTACTGCACCTCCGCAGGGGCTATACCTCGTCGGCGTGGAATATTAGGAGAGATAAAAATGGCTAAAGTACTGATTACTGGAGGCTGCGGTTTCATTGGAACCAACCTGATCCGCTACATACTCTCAGAAGTGCCTGACTTTTCGATCGTCAATTATGACCTTCTCACATATGCAGGCAACCTGGAAAACACATCGGACCTCGAAACGCTACACCCCGGCAGATACAAATTCATCAGGGGGGATATTTCCGATGCCGCAAAAGTGAACGAGGTCTTCGAGGAAAACAAATTCGATCTGGTTCTCAACCTTGCGGCCGAGTCTCATGTTGACAGGAGTATAGAGGCGGCTGGAGTTTTCATTCGCACAAATGTCATGGGCACCCAGGTCCTGCTGGATGCGGCACAAAAATATAAAGTCAGCCGGTTTCTGCAGGTATCGACCGATGAGGTCTATGGTTCGCTGGGAGCGACAGGCGCTTTTACCGAAGACCTGCCTCTCAAGCCGAACAGTCCGTATTCGGCATCAAAGGCGTCATCCGACCTTCTTGTAAGGGCATATATCAAAACTTTCGGGCTCGATGCAGTAATAACACGCTGTTCCAATAATTACGGTCCTTACCAATTTCCTGAAAAGCTTATCCCTCTCATGATCGCCAATGCGCTGGAAGACAAGGAACTGCCTGTTTACGGCGACGGCAAAAACATACGCGACTGGATACATGTAACCGACCACGCCCGAGGAATAGTAACAGTTGCCCTCAAAGGAAAAACAGGCCAGGCATACAACATGGGCGGGAATGCGGAAAAGATGAACATCGAGATTGTCAAGCTGATCCTTTCACGTATGAACAAACCCGAAAGCCTTATAAAATACGTCAAGGACAGGCCGGGCCATGATTTCAGGTATGCAATGGATTTTTCAAAGATAGAAAAGGAGCTCGGCTGGCGGCCGCTGATGACATTCGAAGAAGGTCTGTCTTCAACCATTGACTGGTACCTTGCAAACAGGCCGTGGTGGGAAAAGATACGCACAGGGGATTATCTCAATTACTACGACAGGATGTACGGCAACAGATGAAGATACTCGTAACAGGCGCAAGAGGCATGCTCGGCAGCGACTTGTGCCCCGAACTCGCCGGCTGCGGACATGATGTCATCGAAACGGACGTTACATCGGATAAATATCTGGATATTACGGATGCAAAATCAATAAGAAGCATTCTTGCCGATGAAAAACCCGAATGGATCGTCAACTGCGCTGCATACACAAAGGTAGATGCATGTGAAACCGACGAAGAAACCGCCACCCTGCTGAACGGAACAGCCCCCGGATATCTCGCTGCCGAATGCGCCGCTTGTGGCATAAAGCTTTTGCACATAAGCACCGACTATGTTTTCGACGGCCGGAAGGAAGGACCATACAATGAGGACGACCCGGTCAATCCCATAAACGCATACGGCAGGAGCAAGCTCAAGGGAGAGCTTGCTGTTGTTTCAGGCATGAAAAATTATATGATCGTACGAACGCAGTGGCTTTTTGGTGAAAATGGGCCTAATTTCGTGGATACAATCCTGAAGCTTGCGAGAGAGCGCGGCAGCATAGATGTCGTGAATGACCAGTTCGGCTCCCCAACCTATTCAAGCGACCTGTCAAAGGCGATAAGGCTTCTCATTGAAAATGACGCAAGGGGCATATTTCACATATGCAACAGGGGAAAGACTTCATGGTTTGAGTTTGCTAAAAAGGCCGTTGAATTGTGTCTGATTCCGGCATCTGTCAATCCCGTATCCACGGAAGGATTTCCCCGTCCTGCAAAACGTCCGGCAAACAGCATCCTTTCGACAAAAAAATTTACGCGGCTGACCGGCAGGTTAATGCCGCCCTGGCAGATTGCGCTTCAGGAATATCTCAAGAAGACGAACAGACTATGTTCAGAAGATTCCCCCTGCGGAAAATGACCGTATAAGACAGTCAGCCGGCAAATGGCAGGAGATGACAGAGACACCCGTCTATTCTGGCCTGTAAATTCCGGATATCAAGTGCCGCAGCCCGCCCGAGGCAGGCTGCGGCAAATCTTAGATCTGCGGTTCCACTACACCAAGAGAACCGTCTTTTCTCCTGTAAACAAGGTTTATCTGTTTTGAATCGGTATTGTTGAATATTATAAAATCCTGTTCGACTACATCGAGCTGCATGACTGCTTCCTCAACACTCATCGGTTTCACGAAATAGTCTTTTTCCTTCACTATTTTGAGTTTTTTTCTGGGTTCTGCCGCTATCATCTCTTCCATGTTCTTTGCCGAAGGCTTTCTCACCTGGAGTTTTTCCTTGTGTTTCTTGACCTGTCTCTCGACCTTGTCCATCACCATGTCAATGGCCGAGTACATATCTTCTGTTATTTCTACTGCATTAATTATCACCCCGTCGGCGTTGAGTGTAACTTCAGCCTTGTGTCTGATCTTTTCAACAGACAGAATCACATGCGCCTCTGCTGGACGGTCTATGAATTTTCCGATTTTCGCCAGTCTTTTCTTCGCATAATCTTTAAGAGCATCCGACGGATCAATGTTCTTGAAGGTGATATCAATGTGCATATACCCTCCTAAGGTTTAGTAGTATTTTTTCCTTCTGTTTGAAGGCAGTATCCCAAGAATCTCCCGGTATTTGGCGACTGTGCGCCTTGCAATCTCCACCCCCTTTCCTTTGAGCATTTTTGCTATGGCCTGATCGGACAGCGGATGCTTCGGGTTTTCGTTTTTGATGATATTCTCGATATCGTTCTTGATGCTCTGCGATGCCACAAAGCTCCCGTCAGACATTGATATGCCGCTGCCGAAGAAATACTTGAGTTCAAACGTGCCCTGCGGCGTATGTACATACTTATTTGATGTAACACGCGATATGGTAGATTCATGCATTCCCACATCATCGGCAACATCCCTTAAAATGAGGGGTTTTAAATAATTGATTCCCTTATCCAGAAACTCCTTCTGAAAAGTCATTATGCTTTCGGTTACCTTGCATAAAGTATTCTGCCTCTGCTGAATGCTCTTGATGAGCCACTGCGCCGACTTCATGCTTTCCGAAAGATATTCCTTTGCGGCCTTGTTCGTTTCGTTCGAAGCCATCATATCATAATACTGCCTGTTGATTTCAAGCAGGGGTATGTCTTCCTCGTTGAGCACAACAGCATAACCGCCCTCAACCTTTACGACATATACATCTGGTACCACATACTGGGGCGGCTCATCCGAATAGTCTCTTGCCGGCCTGGGCTCCATATTGGTAATTATCATGGCTGCATTGGCGACATCATTAACGTTTGCATTCAGTTCCTGCGCAATTCTGGTATAGTTTTTAGTCTGAAGCAAGTCCAGATGGGATTCGATTATCTGCTCCACAAGCGAACCTTCGAGGCCAAGGGCTTTCGCCTGGATTAAAAGGCATTCCTTGAGGTTTCGTGCCCCTATGCCGGGCGGGTCAAACTGCTGAATTATTTTCAATACCTCTTCCGTCTTTTCCGGTGTTGCTCCTGTGGCTTCGCATATCTGCTGTATATCAGCGGCCAGATATCCGTTATTGTCAAGATTTCCGATAATAAATACACCTATGTTGCGGTATTCCTCAGAAATATCGTTCATTCTAAGCTGCCACATCAGATAATCGGTAAGACCGTCCTGTTTGCTTGTGGTTGCCTCGAATGAAGGCCTGTCGTCGTCTTCGGTATACGGTATGTTATCCTGACCGTATGTTTCGAGGTAGGCATCCCATTTGCGTTTGAAAAAATCGGCTTCCTCTGGTTTTTCAATTTTCTCTTTCGGTGTCTGTTCTATATCAAGCATCGGATTGGACTCTAGTTCCTGAGTAATGAACTCCTGAAGTTCGAGCCGTGAAAACTGGAGCAGCTTTATCGCCTGCTGAAGCTGAGGCGTCATTATCAGCTGCTGTGCCAGTTTAAGATGCTGTCTTATTTCCAGTGCCATTTATTCCTTCTCTAGCTTAAAGAGAAATCGTCACCTACATAGAATTTTTTGACCTGTTCATTTTTAATGACGTCATCAGGCAGGCCTTCCTCTATGACTATTCCCTGGTGAATTATATATGCACGGTCGCATATTTTAAGCGTCTCCCTGACATTATGGTCCGTGATTATAATGCCGATGCCCCTGTTCTTGAGTGTCACGATCATATCCTGTATGTCTTTTACAGTTATCGGATCGATACCGGCAAAAGGTTCGTCAAGCAGCAGAAATCTGGGCCTCAGTGCCATTGAACGCGCAATCTCGACACGTCTCCGCTCTCCACCGGAAAGTGACAGCCCTTTCTGCTTTCTTACCCTCTCAAGCCCGAACATCGAGATTATGTCATCAAGCTGGGCGGAAAGTTCCTGTCTTTTCAATCCCCTGGCTTCAAGTGGAACAGAGATGTTCTGCTCAACGCTCAGCCCACGGAATATGGATGCCTCCTGCGGAAGATAGCCTATGCCTTTTCTTGCCCTGCCCGAAAGGTCGACTGTCGTTATGTCTTCCTCTCCGAGAAAAACCCTGCCCTTGTCAGGCCTTATAAGACCTACCACCATATAGAATGTTGTGGTCTTCCCTGCACCGTTGGGACCCAGCAGTCCGATAATCTCACCGGTGGAACATTTAATGCCAAGACCTTTTATTATATGCGCCTTGCCGAAGCTCTTCTGAAGATCTTCGGCCCTTAATATCGCTTTTACCATGGAACGGCGGCCCCTGAACCGCTCTCTTTGTTGAGGCTTCCCTGTATTTTAACCCTGCTTCCTGGACCGCCTTCGACCTCCTGTCTGTCTCCCTCTATGTATAAGGTTACCTTCTGTCCGGTAAGCCTGTCATCTCCCCTTATGATAACCACATCACCTATGAGAACTATCTTCTTTTCTTCATATTGATAGACCGCCTGTTTGCACGTGGCATTCCTGTCCGGGCCATTTTCAGGGTCCTTCATTTTTATCGAGACATTGCCGTCAGCAACCATCTGCCTCAACTGTTTTGTGGCATTGTTATAAAAGATCCTCATAGTCTTGCTCTTTATGGTCATGTCCGGCTTTGTAGCCACGACATTGCCCTGGAAAAAAGCCTCTCCTTTAGCCTTATAAACATCAAGTTTGTCTGCCTCTATGTCAAACATATCGGCCGGAGTCGCTTTATCCTTAACAGCTGCAACTTGTGAAGTTACTTTTGGTTTTGCCGTGTTAGATGCCGGAGCTTTCTGGGCTTCCGCAGACAATACTGCTGAAGGAAGGCTCAAACTAACTGCCAATGTCAAAATTACGATTAATCTGTCCATGCACACCACCTGAAAAACTTATTCTTGAAAAATCGTCTGTCATTTCCATTCTCTGACCTATCAGCCATCCGCCCTCTTTCTCCAGCCTGACAGGGTTTTTCGTATTAATCAGGTTTGTCGATTTTTCCCATGTCAGGTCTCTAAAAAAAGCGCGGCTCCCGTCCTCTGCAGTAAGCAGTATATCTCCTTTTACATTTAGCCTCGACTTCTCCATATTATATCTGGCTTCAGGTCCCGTGATTTTGAACTTATCCTCCTGGTTGAGGGTAATATCAAAGAGATCAAGAACCTGATCTTCCTTGAGAAAGGCTTTCCTCGCATGAAGAACCGTGGTTTTATCGTTTTCGGTATTGAGCTCGTAAAGCGTTATATTACGCGCCACCCTGTCGGCTTCCATAGGCTTTTCAGCCACTCTTTTCTTCCCGCCTTCATGATTGAATAGGAGTATGACAGTAATAACAAGTATTACCGCAACCAGAGCAATCCCGCCCAGAACCTTATTCCGCATAGCGTTTCATCACCTCGTCATAAAGCCCTTCGTTCTTCAGGATGACTTCTACCGCTTCACGTACAGCCCCTTTTCCGCCGGGAAGTTTTGTAACATAGTCTGCTTTTTCTCTGACAATGTCCACTGCATCACTCGGGGCAAACGACATGGCGCAAAGGGCCATGGCAGGCATATCGACCACATCGTCACCCATATAGGCCATCTCCCCTGTATCGATGCCCAGTTCCGACGAGAGTTTAAGGATGGCATCCCTTTTATCCTTTGCATTCTGAATGACATGGCTTATTCCAAGCTCCTCCGTTCTGTGTTCGAGCGCCTTTGATACTCTCCCTGTTATTATCGCGGTTTTGATTCCAGCCCTTTGAAGGAGCTTTATGCCGTGCCCGTCCCTGCTGTTGAATGCTTTCATTTCATAGCCGTGATCATTTATGTATATGCTGCCGTCGGTGAGGACGCCGTCAACATCAAGTACAAGGACTCTGATTCTGCTCATTTAACGATCCTGTCTATTTCTTTGATCTGCCTTAGGAGCCCTTCAAGATCATACAGCCTGAAAGAGTTGGCGCCGTCACTTAGAGCCTTATCGGGATTGTCGTGAACTTCCATGAACAATGCATCAATCCCGAAGGCGACTCCCGCCCTTGCAAGCGGTGCGATGAATTCACGGTTGCCGCCCGTTGAATCACCTCTGCCGCCTGGCAGTTGCAGGCTGTGGGTTACATCAAGGACAACCGGATAGCCGAGTTCGCGCATAAAACCCAGTGAACGAAGGTCACATACGAGGTTGTTGTATCCGAATGACGCCCCGCGTTCCGTAAGCATGATTTTACTGTTACCGGTGCTTTCAATTTTTTTAGCAACATTGGACATGTCCCAGGGCGCCAGGAATTGTCCTTTCTTGATATTAACCGGCTTTCCTGTCTTTCCTGCGGCGACCAGCAGGTCTGTCTGGCGGCATAGAAATGCAGGAATCTGCAGGATATCGAGTATGCATGCTGCGGGATCGGCCTGCGCCGATTCATGGATATCCGAGGTCACGGGAATATCGAATTCTTCCTTTATACCTGAAAGTATTCTCAGTCCCTCGTCAAGACCGGGGCCGCGAAAGGCGCTTATAGATGAACGGTTGGCCTTGTCGAATGATGCCTTGAATATGAAAGGAACCCCTGCCGCTGCCGTAATTTCTTTCAGAGAGCCGGCCATCATCCTGGCATGCTTGTCGGACTCTATGATACAAGGACCGGCAATCAGGGCCAGATCTCCCCCGCCGATTTTAATATCCCTGACGCTTATCGTAGTCATTTTATTCAATTATCTGCTTTTCCTGTATATAACACTTGCTGCGATAAAGTCTCTGAAAAGCGGGTGCGCGGCAAGCGGTTTGCTCTTGAATTCGGGGTGGAACTGGCAGCCCAGAAACCATAAATGCCCGGGAAGCTCTATCATCTCAACAAGGCCCGAGGCCGGGTTGCGGCCGCTTATCTTGAGTCCGCAGGAAGCGATTTTTTCCTCAAAGGCCGGATTGAATTCATAGCGGTGGCGGTGGCGTTCGTAAATCCGCTTTTCCTTATACGCTTCATATGCCTTCGTGTCAGGCTCAATAACGCATTCATACGCCCCCAGTCTCATTGTGCCGCCTTTTCTTGTTATCCCTTTCTGATCCGGCATGAACTCGATTACCGGATTCGGCGTATCAGGATTGAACTCCGTGGAATTAGCCAGCTCAAGACCGCATACATTCCTTGAAAATTCGGCCACTGCAAGCTGCATACCCAGGCATATCCCGAAAAACGGGATGCCGTTCCTGCGGGCATAACCGGCGGCAATGATTTTGCCTTCGGTTCCGCGTTCGCCGAATCCCCCGGGAATCAGAATGCCGTCAATATCCTTGAAATGCGAATCAAGATCAGACCCTTCACACAGCCTTTCCGATTCCACATAGATTCGGTTGACCTTCACGTCGTTCGCAATACCTGCATGCTCAAGCGCTTCGTTAAGGCTTTTATAGCTCTCGGTCAGCTTCACGTATTTGCCGACAATCGCAATGTTCACCTCTTTATTCCGCGTTTGAATCCGGGTGACAAGATCCTCCCACTCCTTCATCTGAGGCTCTCTGGTCCACATGTTCAGATAGGTGACTATTTTTTCATCGAGGCCCTCCCTGTGGAATTCCATGGGGACCTCATATATGCTTTTCACATCGACCGCGCTTATTACGGCATCCCTCTCTACATTACAAAAGAGCGCGATCTTTTCCTTCAGGTCGCTGGAAAGCATCTTTTCGCACCGGCATAAAAGGATCTGGGGCTGAATCCCTATCTCCCTCAGCTTCTGAACTGAATGCTGAGTGGGTTTGGTCTTCAATTCACCCGCACTTGCTATATAGGGTACAAGCGTGAGGTGAATATAAAGGACATTCGTTCTTCCGTGATCGAAACCGAACTGGCGGATCGCCTCGAGAAACGGCAGGCTTTCTATGTCGCCTACGGTGCCGCCGATCTCGACAATCGCTATGTCGCAGCCGTTCGCGGCAAGCATGATTCTGCTTTTGATCTCATCCGTAATATGGGGGATGACCTGCACGGTCTTTCCCAGATAGTCGCCATTGCGTTCTTTCTGTATCACCGCATCATAGACCTGGCCGGTTGTGAAATTGTTTCTGGCCGTCAACATGGTGGTCGATGTAAACCTCTCATAGTGTCCTAGGTCAAGGTCCGTCTCGGCGCCGTCCTCGGTAACGAATACCTCGCCGTGCTGGAAAGGGCTCATGGTGCCCGGATCCACATTGATGTAAGGGTCGAGCTTGATGTTGGTCACCTTAAGACCCCTTGCCTCCATCATCGCACCTATCGATGCAGCTGCAAGACCTTTGCCGAGAGATGAAAGAACGCCGCCGGTAATAAAGATATATTTCGTATTCTTGTGGGTTTCCATGTCCTTCAGATTTATCCTATGGCCATGCTCAGGTCAAGGGGTACATAGGTTCAATGATGATTTGAATTGAATAAAAACAGGATTCGGCTCGAATCGGTCAAGAGATGACATAAAGATATTGCTTTAAAAAGAATTATCTTAGAGGTTGCCTGTCAACATGGAAAGTGATCCTTACCGTAGGGACGGAGTCATCCTTGAAATGTACATCGGCAGGGATTTTCAGCTGCGGCTGCACCGTTACTGTCTCGTCGATAGCTGAAAGGTCTATGGTTTCGGTATAAATTTCAATATTTTTCTTGAGCAGAGTGCTGGGAACCAGCGCATTCAAAGCACCGGGACTTACCGTTATATTTCTCAATATGCGGCCGGGAGGACATTCTCCTGATGTTTTGACTGTTACCGGAAGGGTCTTTGCATAGAGCTTGTATGCCACAATATGTATCTTGGATGGCTTTACCTTTTCCAGGTTGATAGTCGAAGGAAGCTTTATCATGCTCTTTGTAATGTTTATGTCCTGCTGTCCCTGTACGATGTCCGACAGATCGACAACAATTTTCATGTATGTCGGATCAAAAAGATTGAATGCCTGAACCGAACCGGTCAGCATGACCTTTGCATCGAATATCTTCGGTTCCTCGATGTACCAGCCCTGAGGGATCCCCTTGTATTCCACCGGCACAGTATAGTCCCTCTGAACCCAGTCCCTCTGATAGCCGAATGCAAGCCAGAGCATGGATGCCATGAGAAGTGCGACTATCTTCTGAACTGTATTCTCTTTTATCCACTCACCGGCGGTTCTTTTTTCCTTGGCCGGAAATTTCTGATCATAGAATTCATAAAGTTTTGCAGCAAGATCGACCGGCCTGTAAATAATCTGGATCGAACCGTTACGGGCAACCGATATGGTCCCGCGCTCTTCCGAGACCACAATACAGAAGGCATCGGTTTTTTCCGACATCCCCAGGGCCGCCGTGTGCCTGAGCCCGTATTTTCCGGTCATGCTGGCATTCGCCGAAAGCGGAAGATGGCAGCCGAACCTCACCACCTGACCTTTGTCAATAATCATGCCTCCGTCATGTCCGATGGAATGTGTATCGAATATGCTTGCAATGAGAGGCTGTGAAAGACAGCCGTCAAGCAGGTATCCTCCCTTCAGGTGTCTTTCCAGAGGATCTTTTCCGCATATTACTATCAGGGCGCCAATTTTATTCTCGGCCAGTTCTGCAACACTGTCTACTATGATTTCCACTTCAGGTTTGTAATTCTCATCTGTTTCTTCCTTCTTTTTTCTAAGACTTCCCCATGTCGCAAGACGCTCGAAGAAGCGTCGTATATCCTCCTGAAAAATAACCACAATGGCTATCAGTAGTATCGCAAAAAAGCCCTGCAGAAGCATTGATGTAAGGTAAAGCTGAAAAACCCTTGCGAGCACATATATTATCGAGAGCAGGACGATGCCTGCAAAAACGAAGCGTGAAGCGGTTTTTTTGAACCATATGAGTATTACATAGATAAGAAACGCAATTATCAATATATCCAGAACATCCTGGATACGGAAACTCTGTGTTATAGTAACAATAAGCCTGTTCAGCGTATCGAGCATATCATTCAGAATCCTTTACATAAAACCATTCTATCAATATAATAACTTGCCGGGCAAAAGAAAAAAACGGCTTTATGATTATTTTATGCTAATGCTGCTGAGGAGAACCCTGATTCCTGCCTGAGTACTCGTCCTTGTATATTGAAATCATGGTTATTGCCATTGATAGTATCAACGGCCCGATGAATATGCCTGAGAATCCGAACAGGCTCAATCCTCCGAGCACGGAAAACAGTATCCACACCGCGCTTACCTCGGTGGCTCCACGCATAAGGAAAGGTCTGTAGAAATTATCGAGAAAAGAGACAAAAAATCCTCCCCAGAGAAGCAGAAATATTCCTGATTTCAAATTGCCGTCAAAAATAAGATACATGCCCGCGGGAAACCAGACGAGCGCTGCACCGACAATAGGGATAAGAGCTGCAAATGCAGCGGCAGTCCCCCACAGTACAGGCGGAATTCCTGCAATCCAGAACCCGATGCCTGAAATTATGCCCTGCAGGGTGGCAGTAAAAAGTATGCCGAATACGGTCGAAATGCTTACATTCTTGAACCTGCTGAAAATAAGATCCTTCTGCGTGCCTTCCATGGGTACTATGTCGGAAAGCGATTTAAGCCAGCGGGGGCCGTCCTTCAGAAAGAAAAAAACCGTGAACAAAAACAGAAAGAAATGAAGTATGACTGCAGTGACATTGCTGATAACACTCTGTGCATGCTTTAAAGCAAAACTGAGCCCCGCCTTGACAAGGTCCATTGCCTGGGCCTCAACACTTCCTCTTGATTTCTGGATTGCAGGCAGAACCTCTTTTGCATATCTGAGAATATTATCGGTCAGTTTATGTCTGGGCTTTTCCTTTTTTACTGGTTTGGCGATACCCGGAACAACCAGCTCCAGTGCGGTTCCTATCTTCTCCGCAGGTGCAACAGGGGCTATGGTTTGTCTTTTCATCTCGGATATGGCTGCGCCGCTCAGCCTGCCGTAGAAACCGGTCGCCTCCTGTGCAAAAAAATATGCCAGTATCGTAAGAGGGACTATTATCAGGATAACTAGTCCGGTACAGGTCGCAAAACTTGCCAGGGCTTCACGGCGTCTGAAAAGCTTGTAAAGCTTCTTCTGTACCGGAAAAATGACCGCGGCGCATATAAGGCTTAAAATGATTGTCTTTAAAAACGGCCTGAACAGCAGGAATACAAGGACTAGAGAGGCGATAAGGCAGAAATAAAAAAAATATTTTCCCTGGTAGGCTTTGTTTGAGCCCTGTTCAGCCATTTTACTCCTTTTTGTCCGTCTTTTCTTCTTCTGAAGTGTTAATGTAAAGAATTCTCTGACATGCAGGACAGGATATCATCTTTTCCCCCTTGACAAGATCGTTGTACAGCTGCGGCTGTATATGGATATGGCATCCCATGCAGACTCCGTCCACACATTCGACAACTACCAGCCCGTTCCTTTTTTCCTTTATGCGGTCATAGCGGCTTAAAAGCGCCCGGTCAACTTTTACCCTGAGGTCATCCAGCTGCCCCTTAAGCTTATCGATAATAGCCTGAAGATCTCTTTGTTTGTTGAGCAGGACTTCTTTTTTTTCATCAAGGACAACCCTGTCGCTTTCAAAGCTCTTTGATATGCGTTCCCTTTCTTTTGTTCTCGCCTCGATCTTTTCCATTATCTGCAGGATCTGTTCTTCAAGATCGGATTTGCGTTTTTTTGCAATGTCTATTTCCCGTTGAAGGGCAAGAAACTCCTTGTTCGTTTTGATTTTTTTTATCCTGGCATCAGCTGCATCAAGTATCGACTGATTTTCCTTCAGCTCCACTTCAAGAGGTTCTTTTCTGCCGTTCAGATCGGCCAGCTCTTCATCGGCAACTTCGAGAGAGCGTTTTCTCGCCTGTATGATGCTGTCTATCTCTTCAATCTCCCGCGGAAGTTCACTCAAACCTCCTAACGCCTTGAATATATGAAGTTCGACTTTCTGCAGCGCAAGCACGTTACTTAAAATGTTCTTCACTCATGTCTCCTTCTATATAGTTATGAATATGTCCCTGCCTGTATAAGGGCTGATTTCCACACCACTTAGTAATCGTGAAAGCCTTTCGGCGAAAGGTTCCACAATCAAGGATTCCGTTTCATAATGGCCAAGGTCGACTACGTTCAAACCGGTTTCAAATGCCTCAATCGCCGAATGATACTTGACATCGCCGGTGACGATCGTATCGCAGCCGGCATCTAGAACTTCACGCCAGAGGGACATCCCGCTTCCGGGACATGCGGCTATACGACCGGCCGGTTTTCCGGCATCGGTGATTCGGGAATTTTTAAAAGGAAGCGTCTTCACCCAGTCGGAAAGCGGCGCCGCTTCGATTGTGCCCACTCTGAAATATCCCTTTGATTCGATATCTGACAGTCCCAGTGCCCTTGCAAGCATATCTGCGACCCCGTCTTCAGCCGCATCGAGGTTTGTATGCATGGCTACAAGAGATATGCCCGCTTTTAAAAGTTTTCCTGCCTTTAATGCCGTTGCATCTTTCAGGTTCAGGTTTTTAAGCGGTTCAATAAACAGTGGATGGTGTGTTATGATCAGATCGCAGCCGGTTTCCTCAGCCTTGCTGATAACATCCAGCCCTGGATCCAGAGAAATTATGGCTTTCCTGATTTCCTGCCCGGCATCGCCGACAATGAGTCCCACGTTGTCCCACTTTTCCGCCAGATCGAATGGTGCTATGCCATCAAGTACTCTGAGAATATCAAACAGCTTCATAGACTCGAAAAAGAAAAGGGGTGCATCAAATGCACCCCTTTAATACTTGTCTTTTGTAATCTGCCTGACGGTTTCACCATTAAGTCCTTATCGTAATAGTGGGCCCTCCTGGAATCGAACCAGGGACCTACCGGTTATGAGCCGGTGGCTCTACCAATTGAGCTAAGGGCCCGTCTTTCTAGTTGGGTTCCATAACCAATAGGTCAGACAGTGTCAAGCCTTTTTACTGCAAAGTCCCTGCCAAGTTTCTTGACCGTAAAATGCATGGGTGCTAGAACATTTTTTATGGACTTTCAAGACATGATTATGAAACTGGAATCCTTCTGGTCTGACTATGGTTGCCTTATCGGACAGCCTTACGATCTGGAGGTTGGGGCGGGGACATCGAATCCCCATACTTTTTTAAGGTCTTTAGGGCCTGATCCCTGGAAGGTCGCATATGTGGAGCCTTCCCGCAGGCCGACAGACGGACGCTATGGAGAGAATCCCAACAGGCTTCAGCACTATTACCAGTACCAGGTAATTCTAAAACCTTCGCCGATCGATGTGCAGGAGGTCTACCTGGCAAGCCTGAAACACCTGGGAATCGACCCCCTCGAACATGACATCCGTTTTGTCGAAGACGACTGGGAGCAGCCGACGCTCGGCGCCTGGGGACTCGGCTGGGAGGTCTGGCTGGACGGAATGGAGATAACCCAGTTTACATATTTCCAGCAGGTCGGCGGTATCGACCTTGACCCGATATGCGCGGAAATCACATACGGGCTCGAGCGCATATGCATGTACCTTCAGGGCGTGAACAATGTCTATGACATGAAGTGGAAGAAAGACATAACGTACGGCTATGTACATCACCGCTCGGAGGTTGAATGGTCGACGTATAATTTCGAGATAGCTGACGTTTCCATGCTCAACAAGATGTTTTTCATGTATGAGGAGGAAGGCAAACGCATAGCATCCGAAAGGGGCCTCGCTTTACCTGTATATGACATGTGCCTTAAATGTTCCCATATATTCAACCTGCTGAATGCAAGAAACGCCATCAGCACAACCGAGCGCACAAACTATATCGGCAGGGTGCGTGATCTGGCCAAGCTTTCCGCAACGCTTTATCTGGCCGGCAATAAAAAGGAAGATTAGCCATGTCTGACGTACTGTTTGAAATCGGTTCCGAGGAAATACCCGCACGGTTTATCGTTCCGGCTCTGGATTTTATGAAGGGCTTTGCGGAAAAGGCCTTTGCAGAGGTAAAGCTTAAAAACGGAGGCATTGAGACTTTCGGCACACCTAGAAGGCTTGCCCTCAAGATAAAGGACGTGCCTGATAAGCTCGATGACATCAATGAAACGAAAATGGGGCCTCCCAAAACGGCAGCCTTTGACAAGGATGGAAACCCCACAAAGGCAGGCCTCGGCTTTGCGAAGAACCTGGGCGTGGACATATCCGAGATCGGTTTCGCCGAGACGGAAAAAGGCGTTTACCTGTGTCTTGAAAGGACTATCCCCGGAAAGCCCGCAAAGGAATTCCTGGAAGGCTTTCTGTCCGAACTGATAGTCAAGATCCCGTTTGCCAAAAACATGAGATGGTCGAACCCCGGCGTAATCTTTGCAAGGCCAGTGCACTGGATACTTGCCATCTACGGAAAAGATGTGCTGAATGTAAAGTTCGGAAATCTTGATTCCGGCAATATCACGCACGGAAACCGCTTCATGGCTCCAGGGCCGATCAAGATGGATACACCTTCCGAATATGAAGCCCTCCTTGAAAAGGCATTCGTCATCCCGGGCATCGAGAAGAGGAAAGAAATCATCTGGCAGGCCGTTACAAAGGCGGCTCAGGCAAAGGGCGGTCATGTCCTGGACAGGGACCTTCTCGACGAAGTGGTGAATATCGTTGAATGGCCGCATGTCATTGTCGGCGGCTTCAAAGAGGACTTCCTGAAGCTGCCCAAGGAAGTGCCTGTCATGGAAATGAAGCACCATCAGAGGTATTTTCCGGTTTATGCGGATGAGGCCGGCAAAAAGTTGAAACCTTTTTTCTGCGCGGTCAGCAATATCATACCCAAGGATGATGCAGTCGTCCGCTCGGGCAACGAGCGGGTACTGAAGGCCAGGCTCGACGACGGCAACTATTTTTTCGAGCAGGATTCAAAGGTGCCGCTTGCCGAATACGCGGCAAGATTAAAGGACGTCATCTATCACAAGGACCTTGGCACCTGTCTTGACAAGGTCGAGCGGTTCACTGAAAACGCCCTTTGGCTCTCGGAGACGCTCGCACCAGAAAAGAAAGACAAGGTCAGGCTCGCCTGTTCTTTATGCAAAGGCGACCTCAACAGCCTCATGGTCTACGAATTCCCCGAACTTCAGGGCATCATGGGCAGGGAATATGCGCTTCTCCAGGGGGTTGACCCGGAAGTCGCCGATGCGATACGCGAGCACTATCTGCCTGCATCGGCAGATGACATACTGCCTTCGGATGCCATCGGTGATATCGTCGGAATAGCTGACAGGATAGACACCATCTGCGGCTGCTTCGGACTGGGCATGCTGCCGACCGGCACGTCAGACCCCTTCGCTCTCAGAAGGCAGACCATAGCCATCGAGAATATCATACTGGGCAAGGGCTACAGGATATCAATCGCAGCGATAATAGACAAAGCCATGGAATCACTCGGAACGAAAATCAAAAGGCCAAAAGCCGAAGTCAAATCCGAGGTCATGGAATATTTCCGCCAGAGGTTTACAGGCCTTCTGCAGTCAAAGGGCATATCGGGCGACGTGATTGAATCGGTCACAGGCTCTTTCGATGACGCCCTTGACACCTTCAAGAGGGCGGAAGCGATCGCCGCAATCAAGAATGAAGCATGGCTCTCATCTATCTGTGCAGCCTCCAAGCGTGTGGAAAACATACTGAAGAAGGCCGATGCAGGAGACGCCATCGAAAAGGGACTGCTGGCTCAGAGTCAGGAAATCGAACTGTTCAATATTTTTACCGCGGTTGAAAAACCCTTTATAACTCATGCGGACAAAGGCGAGTATTCCGAAGCCCTTAAACTGCTGGCAGGGATGAAGGAGCCTATCGATGCATTTTTCGACAAGGTGCTCGTCATGGCCGAGGACATGCACATCCGCGCAAACAGGCTGGCCCTGCTTAAAAACATCGTGTCAATGTTCTCAAGGGTGGCAAAATTTTCCGCGATAGCGACATAAAACAGTTATGAGTGGTGAGTGGTGAGTGGTGAGATAAAACAAGATTCCCACGCTTTGTCATGTTTCCTGTTTTGCTTCTTAAGTAAAAGGGGCAGAGAAATCATACTTCTTTTTCTTACTTATTCTCACCACTCACCACTCACCACTCACCACTATCACATATGAAACAAATATTAACCGCCAGAAGGCGTCCCGAAGATCTCTTAGGTGATATGCGGGACGCCTTCGCAATCGATTGCGACCGTATTCTGCATTCCGCCGCTTACACATCTTATATCGATAAAACCCAGGTTTTTTCACTTATCGGCCATCAGGGCATCTCCCACAGGGTAATTCACGTGCAGCTTCTCTCGCGTATAGCACGCACGATAGGCCGGAAATTAGGCCTTATTGATGACCTGATAGAAGCGATAGCCATAGGCCATGACATAGGACATCCCCCTTTCGGCCATGACGGTGAGAACTATCTGGACAGACTATGCAGGAATGCCGGTATCGGCCTGTTCGCGCATAACGTGCAGGGTGTATGGATGCTCGAGCGCATTGAGAAAAACGGAAAAGGCCTTAATCTTAGCCTTGCCGTGCTGGACGGCATTTTGTGCCATAACGGCGAGACCACGGAGCAGGACATAACACCCGACAACGCATCATCCTTCAATGAGCTGGACCGGAAAATCGCCATATGCCTTGAGGGAAAAATTCCGAAGCCTGCGACAATGGAAGGCTGCCTCGTGCGCTTTGTTGACACGGTAAGCTATATCGGGCGAGACATCGAGGATGCGATCCTGCTCGGAATCATATCAAGACGGGACATCCCGAAAGAAGCCGCTTTCATCCTCGGCGACACCAACGGGAAGATTGTATACAGGCTTGTGGAAGATCTCATCGCTAATTCGACGGACAAAATGATTTCCTATTCAACAAGAGTTTTTGAGGCGCTCAAGATACTCAAGGAGTTCAACTACAATAAAATTTATCTCAACCCTCGCGTGAAAGCCGAATCTGAGAAGATTGGAAATATGTACAGCCTCGTTTTTGAAAGCCTGGTCAGCGACATTGAGAAAGGCAATACTCTGTCTCCTGTCATTACCAGATTCGTTTCCCGCATTGAAAAGACCTATAAAGAAGGACTCAGTCCAGCGGTAATCGCAAGGGACTATATTGCCGGACTTACCGACACTGCATTTCTGAGGCTTTTCACCGAGATGTACATCCCCCGCAGCAAACAGGAATCCTGCTGAGTTTTGCTGGTAGAAATGTTTCAGATCACAAAAGATTTAATCTGATTCATAATAATAGGCCAGTACCGGTGAATTACAAAACAAATTCACCGGTGCTGTTTGTATTGTAAGTCTTTATCCCTGGCAAAAATCAAAATCGGGACAGGTATCGATGATTCTTATGTAATCCGATAACAGCCTCATGAATAAGTCTTCCGTCTGTGGATCAAGAAGTTCAAACATATCCTGCATAAATGTGATTTCTTCCAGATAAAGGGTTCCTGTAATCGGGATGCCGTTATACTCAAAAATACTGTAAATATTATTGAGAATTATGCCGCCTGAATTAAACACATAATATAAAGTCTGCGGTTTATAAGCACCATCAGGCCAGTCGCCTGTTGCGTTATCGAGGAATACTATTCTCCATCCATTGCTGAAACCAAGTTGCAGCCACTGCAGTTGAATGTCTCTGCCGTCAGAATTTTTCTGATAATTCAAATATCCAGTATAGTTCTTGAATTGAAGCCATGAGTCATCTGAAATTGGCAGATGGAGGCCTGTTGTTCCACTTCCGCAACCGACAGGATAATCACCATAAGCATTTTTCAATCTGACCAGCCGCATGTCAAGACTGCCGGTGCTTTGATTATAGATTCGTCCACCCTCTCCACCTGCATAAAACCAGCATGCGCCATGACTCCAGTTATTCCACGGGTATCCGTTTATATCGTTTCCCGCCTCCCATTCCTCGTTAAATAATTTATTTCCCCATCCGGCTGTGATCTCATCTTGCAACGGGAAAACCTTTGCAACAATAGCGTTATCCTTTTCCAGCCCCAATGTTCCCTTGAAAACGAGCGTCCACTTGACTGTCTGGAAATTATCGATGGTTATCGGGTTGTCAGTTGGCATATAAAACTGGATAACTTTCTCTCCATTCTCAATCAAAGTACCGCTTGCAACCTTCTGAGTGCATGATCCTTCACATCCGACCGTGCCGCATAATGCCGATCCGTACTGGCCATTCTCCATTTTATAGTGCAATTCAAATGCGCCATCTTTCATTGCCTCATTCGGCGTTGTATTTTTTATCTTAACGATCAGCATGTAAAGCTGGTTTTGTATCCCGTTCATGTCTTCAAACAACGGCACTGCATTCACATCCATTCTTCCCCTGAAGAAATAGTTTATAAGACCTGCCGTATACCATACGGTTCTTGGAATCAGCTTTCTGGCATAAGCCTCGTGATTGTTATTATCCAGCAGGAATGTCCTTTTGTATGTCCACACCCCTACAATGTTATTCTTGATTGCAATTTCATCAGCCAGATATTTAAATCCGACGAAGTTGTTAATAGTTTGACCTTCGCTTATTTTATTGAAGTTTTTGAGAACCTGATCAAATTTTCCATCTTCGGCTTCAATCCAGATAATTGACGGTTTAAAATCATTCTCATTGTAGCCTTCGAGGGAGCTTGTCTTGGGATATGGGTAATAATGTTTGTCTTCAGGATCGAGGAATTCGCCAAACATGGCGTACTTGCTGAGGAAGTTAGCATTTGTATACTCTGCCAGTCCCGCGCTAGTTATTATCGACTGGCCAGGATCGGTATTGGATTTTGTATATTTATCATTGTCCCAGTAATTCTGGGGATATGCCGCAAGTACAGGTTCCGTGGCATAATAAGGTTCAATTTCCGGGCTTCTTATAATGTTTGATATGAATTCTGGATTATTTCTCTGCCTATCTTCAACCCAGTCTTCATAAAGATTGCCGATCATTGATATGGGATTTATTGAACTGTTGTAGCCTGTAAAATCCAGATGCCCTTCCATATCGTTACGGGTATGTGCAGGGACGCCCATGTCTTCCAGCAGATGCAGCACCCTTCCAAACTTTTCGTAAAATTGGCTGAACAGTTCATCTTGTTCTGTTTTGGTAGTTGCGGTTAAGGCTTCGTAGAACTTATCTCTTGCCAGTTTCCATGTGAACTCATTACAGTCGTTGTCGTTAAAAGGATTAAGGCAGTCGCAGGGTTTATCGTTCGTGAAAGCCCAGTATGGGTTGGGTATCCCCTTCACCGGTATTCCTAAGAACGTATCGTCCAAGCCTCCATTATTTTCTAAAGGAGAACCTTTCAACGGATCATAGAAATGGTTGTAGGCCCTGAATAGTAAATCCTCGTTGGTGCTGCCTTGCATAATCATATCAATAATCTTTTGCGAATTATGTTCATGATTAATGCCCTCATAAAAACCTAATATGTCAGTAAGATAATTTTCTATATAGGATTTTATTATTGCCTCTTTAGTAAGTGCTGGGTGAGTTCTTTTGTCACCATACGAATAAACATTTCCATACCCCATAAAATTGAATACGATTATTAATAAAAGGATGAGTCTTAATTTCATCAATTGCCTCCTTTACTATTTTGAGATCGATCCCTCGTAGCTATTTCTTTTGAAAAATATGGACGTTCTTTTTGATATTCATTTTCAAATAATTGTTTCTCTGATTTCGAAAATGCCCCACCGGTAGCAGAGTATATATAACTAAAATGTCTTACAAACGAAAAATCCTTCGGCCACTTTTGAAGTATGACGATTCTGTTGTCTTTGTTGAAGTCAGACCTTTCCCCATCCATGAATATCGAATTGCTGTCCCAAAGAACATATCCGAATTTATAAACATTGAGATTGGGTTGGCTGATTATATTGATACCCCAGTATCCCGGAATATAGAAGTTGCCGTCCTTGTCCGAGGTGGTTTCAATGATCTTGGAGACAACTTCAAATCCTCCTTCAAATAATCCATTTAAAGAAAACTCACCCCTCCTCCATATGCATATCGCCACCGCCCCTTCAACCGGTTTGCCGGTCTCTTCGTCTATAACCGTCCCGGTAGGTTTCTTCGCAAAACAGACCGAAGGAATAATGACTAAAATCAGAAACATTCCGATAACCAGATATTTGATTTTCATCATATGCTACCCTTGAATCTTTCTATCCGACAGTTTCCATGTGAATTCGTTGCAGTTGTTGTCGTTAAACGGATTATGGCAGTCGCAGGGTTTATCATTCGTGAAAGCCCAGTATGGGTTGGGTATCCCCTTCACCGGTATTCCTAAGAACGTATCGTCCAAGCCTCCATTATTTTCTAAAGGAGAACCTTTCAACGGATCATAAAAATGGTTGTAGGCTCTGAATAGCAAATCTTCGTTGGTACTGCCGGTTTTTAT
>DATCTV010000025.1 GCA_036567785.1 Desulfomonilia bacterium
GGCATCTTCACCGGAACTACAATTTCACCGAGCTCGTGGCTGAGACAGTGCCCAGATCGTTACACCATTCGTGCAGGTCGGAACTTACCCGACAAGGAATTTCGCTACCTTAGGACCGTTATAGTTACGGCCGCCGTTTACCGGGGCTTCAATTCAGAGCTTCTCCCCATTGCTGGGAATAACCCCCCCTCTTAACCTTCCGGCACCGGGCAGGTGTCAGGCCTTATACATCATCTTTCGATTTCGCAAAGCCATGTGTTTTTGCTAAACAGTCGCCTGGGCTATTTATCTGCGTCCTGACGTCTATAGTCAGGAGACCTTTTTTCCGAAGTTACAGGTCTAATTTGCCTAGTTCCTTAGCCACGGATCACTCGAGCACCTTAGGATTCTCTCCTCGACTACCTGTGTCGGTTTGTGGTACGGGCACCATATACCTGACGCTTAGAGGGTTTTCTTGGAAGTCTGATTAGGATCACTATCCACTTGCCCGAAGGCTCATGGTACTCTCAGGTTCATCACTCCAAAGCTGTTAACCCTGAAGTATAACTACACCCTTTAACGTACTATTCCGTCAGTACGCGGATCTTTCACTCCTCCGTCGCCCCTTCGCAGTATACGGTGGTACTGGATTATTAACCAGTTGTCCATCAGGATCGCCTACCGGCTTACCCTTAGGCCCCGACTAACCCTGATCCGATTAGCGTTGATCAGGAAACCTTAGTCTTTCGGTGTGGAGGTTTCTCGCCTCCATTATCGTTACTTATGCCTACATCTTCTTTTCCAGACGCTCCAATCCCGCTTACGCGAGGTCTTCTACGCCGACTGGAATGCTCCCCTACCAATCCCGATTTCTCGGAAGTCCATAGCTTCGGTAATATGCTTATGCCCGTTTATTATCCACGCACAACCGCTCGACTAGTGAGCTGTTACGCACTCTTTAAATGAATGGCTGCTTCCAAGCCAACATCCTAGCTGTCTAAGCAGTCGCACCTCGTTTAATTCAACTTAGCATATATTTCGGGACCTTAGCTGATGATCTGGGTTCTTTCCCTTTTGTCCACGGACCTTAGCACCCGCAGGCTCACTCCCGGGGAACATCTTGCAGCATTCGGAGTTTGTCAAGGATCGATAGGCGGTGAAGCCCTCTAGCCTTATCAGTAGCTCTACCTCTGCAAGACTACCGCCGAGGCTGCACCTAAATGCATTTCGGGGAGTACGAGCTATTTCTCAGTTTGATTAGCCTTTCACCCCTATCCTCAGTTCATCCAAAGACTTTTCAACGTCAACTAGTTCGGCCCTCCATCCCGTGTTACCGGAACTTCAGCCTGACCAAGGATAGATCACAAAGTTTCGCGTCTACCTCCACTAACTATACGCCCTTTTCAGACTCGCTTTCGCTTCGGCTCCAACTCTCTAAGTCTTAACCTCGCTAGTAAAGTGTAACTCGTAGGCTCATTATGCAAAAGGCACGCCGTCATCCCGAAGTATCGGGACTCCGACAGGTTGTAAGCGCACGGTTTCAGGTACTATTTCACTCCCCTGTTCGGGGTGCTTTTCACCTTTCCCTCACGGTACTGGTCCACTATCGGTCTCTCAGTAGTATTTAGCCTTGCCAGATGGTCCTGGCTGTTTCAATCAGGATTTCTCGTGTCCCGACTTACTCAGGATACCCCTGAAACAAATGATATCTACGCGTACGGGACTTTCACCCCCTGCGGTGCCCCTTTCCAGAAAACTTCCGCTTCTTATCATTTGCCCCTGTCGAGGTCCTTCTACCCCATAACTGCCGAAACAATTATGGTTTGGGCTTTTCCCCTTTCGATCGCCACTACTCAGGGAATCACTTTTGTTTTCTCTTCCTCCGGGTACTAAGATGTTTCAGTTCCCCGGGTTTGCCTCCCGATCACTCGGAATGTTACGCCTTCAACGTAACGGGTTGCCCCATTCGGAAATCTGCGGATATATCGGATATTTGCTCCTCCCCGCAGCTTATCGCAGCTTGTCACGTCCTTCTTCGCCTCTGAGAGCCAAGGCATTCACCATGCGCCCTTCTTTTATTTTCTCGAATATAATCTTATTAATTTTTCAATCTCTACCAGTATGTCAAAGAACTTTATTCAATCTCGGATTGCGAATCGGTGAATTCCGAAATGAATTTTGTGGAGAATAAGGGAGTCGAACCCTTGACCCCCTGCGTGCAAGGCAGGTGCTCTGGCCAACTGAGCTAATTCCCCCTTTGTCCGCCGAAACTTCAGTGAAGGTGATGACTTCACCTTATGTCACTTTCAGTTTCATCGGAGCAGCCCTCCTTCGCTCAAGCTTCGGAGAGAGCGGTAGTCCCGCGCGGAGTTGAACCGCGGACCTCTACATTATCAGTGTAGCGCTCTAACCAACTGAGCTACGGGACTAGCTGATATTTCGGATTTCGGATTTCGGATTGCTGATTGCGGATTGCTGATTGCTGATTTATGAATTCGTGTTTATGAATTCGTGTTTTACTCCGGGTTCACAATTCCAAATTCCGAAATGATAATATTATTAATGAAGTATTCCAGGCGAGAAGTTTTTTGATCCCGGATTGCAGACTTTGGATTTCGGATTTGATTCCGAAATCGTAATTCCGATTTCCGAAATTCCGATTGATCTTCTCCAGAAAGGAGGTGTTCCAGCCGCACCTTCCGGTACGGCTACCTTGTTACGACTTAGCCCCAGTCACTGGTTTTACCCTAGGCCGCTCCTTGCGGTTACGGACTTCAGGTACCCCCAACTTCCATGGCTTGACGGGCGGTGTGTACAAGGCCCGGGAACGTATTCACCGCGCCATGGCTGATGCGCGATTACTAGCGAATCCAGCTTCACGGAGTCGAGTTGCAGACTCCGATCCGAACTGAGACCGGCTTTCGAGATTCGCATTGCCTCGCGGCATAGCTGCCCTCTGTACCGGCCATTGTAACACGTGTGTAGCCCTGGACATAAGGGCCGTGCTGATTTGACGTCATCCCCACCTTCCTCTCGGTTTACACCGGCAGTTTCGTTAGAGTTCCCGGCATTACCCGCTGGCAACTAACGATAAGGGTTGCGCTCGTTATGGGACTTAACCCGACACCTCACGGCACGAGCTGACGACAACCATGCAGCACCTTGCAGAGAGTCCCGAAGGAAATCAGCCTTTCAGCCGAATGCACTCTACATTTAAGCCCAGGTAAGGTTCCTCGCGTATCATCGAATTAAACCACATGTTCCTCCGCTTGTGCGGGCCCCCGTCAATTCCTTTGAGTTTCAGCCTTGCGGCCGTACTCCCCAGGTGGATCACTTAATGCTTTTGCTTAGCCGCTAACTGTGTATCGCTAACAGCGAGTGATCATCGTTTACGGCGTGGACTACCAGGGTATCTAATCCTGTTCGATCCCCACGCTTTCGTGCATCAGCGTCAGTAATGGCCCAGTAAGCTGCCTTCGCAATCGGTGTTCTGTGTAATATCTAAGCATTTCACCGCTACATTACACATTCCGCCTACCTTGACCACACTCAAGACTGACAGTATCAACGGCAAGTCTACAGTTAAGCTGCAGGTTTTCACCACTGACTTATCATTCCGCCTACGCACCCTTTAAACCCAATAAATCCGGATAACGCTCGCATCCTCCGTATTACCGCGGCTGCTGGCACGGAGTTAGCCGATGCTTATTCCCGGGGTACCGTCAATTCCCGTCACGACGGAAAAATTCTCCCCCCGGAAAAGCAGTTTACAACCCATAGGGCCGTCTTCCTGCACGCGGGATGGCTGGTTCAGGCTTGCGCCCATTGACCAATATTCCTCACTGCTGCCTCCCGTAGGAGTCTGGTCCGTGTCTCAGTACCAGTGTGGGGGATCACCCTCTCAGGTCCCCTAAACATCGTTGCCTTGGTAGGCCGTTACCCTGCCAACTAGCTAATGTTCCGCATGCCCATCCCGTACCGCCGGAGCTTTAAATATCTAAGGATGCCCCTAAATATCATCATGGGATATTAGTCCGAATTTCTCCGGGTTATCCCCCTGTACAGGGTAGGTTGCATACGTGTTACTCACCCGTGCGCCGGTCGCCACCAGAGTATTGCTACCCCGTGCTGCCCCTCGACTTGCATGTGTTAAGCCTCCCGCTAGCGTTCATCCTGAGCCAGGATCAAACTCTTCATTGTAAAAATTTATTCTTCTTGTGTCTTACAAAGATCAATCCTCTTGCGCTCAATTCTAAATACTAACAAGTTCTCTTTAGCGAGACGCATGTCTCGCCTGGTTGCTACTTCATCATTTCAAAGAACAAAAATTCTCCATGAATTTCTCGCCGGAGAATCGGTTTCATTTTGGGACAACAAAGTTAATAATTCCTCTTCGTCCTGCCAAAAAAATTGAGATAATTTTTCCGGCTTTCTCTCCATCTTCATTCCCTTCTTCCTGAAGCCGGAATCCTATCTCTTTTAACCCTTCAATTAACTCTTCGCTCCAAAAGCGGGTGCAAATGTATGCAACAATTTTTATAATCCAAATCTTTTTATGAATTTTTTTTGATAAAAATTTCTGCCTCGCTTTTATCTGATTGAATTTGTGAAAATTACATTTAAAACTTTTTTGCAGATTTTTTTCAATAAAATCCACGGCTGGTAATAAAAACCTGACTTTTATATGCCCCTGAAGAAATACCGGCTCCGGAAATCAACCGGTGTTTTTTCACAAACAGGACGCATATGCGATTCTCAAACCTGACACTGGGCATCGTGGCGCCACCCTGTTTGCAGAAAAAAGCAAGCCCTCTCATCGTAATGAGCCGCATAGCACCGGCCCACGGCAATCCGGGGCTAATATAAACATCTCCATGCCGGAAACTACGTATTAATCTACGTAGATATCTATGTAGCCTGCAACGTATTATACAATGTAATTCCGACCAGTTGCATACTGTCACGCTGAATTCTGCCCCATCCCTTACTCTGTTATCAATATCCAAAAATTCTACTATATTTATAGTAATATTAAAATAATTATAGTAATTTTGGTGAAAAATCTTATTCATGAAAGAGATTACCAAAGCACAGGAAGAGGTACTTAAAGCGATCTGGGATGTGGAGACAGGAGCTGTATCGGACATCCTTGAAAAACTTCCGGAGCCCAAACCGGCTTATACAACTGTGGCCACTGTAATCAAAGTCCTTGAACGGAAAGGATATGTTGCCCACAGAACATACGGCAAAACAAATGTGTATTATGCCCTGGTAAGCAGGAAGGAATACGCCGGCGATATAATCAGGGAGGCATATACAGGCCTTTTCAACTCATCACTTAATCAGCTCGTATCCCCATTTATTAAAAACAGGGATATAAGCATTACCGAACTTGAAGAGCTGAAAAAGATGCTCGAATCTGAAATTGAAAAACACAGGAAATAAAATGGCACTTATCCGATACATTATTACAGCAACTGCCTTACTCAGTATTTCCTACCTTGTTTTCAGGCTTGTATATCATAACCGAAAGGAATTCGGGCAGCAAAGGATCTTCCTCCTGTTAATACTGGCATTCTCATTGACATTACCCCTTTCCGGATTCCGTCTTGATCCTTCTGTCTTTCAGCCGAAAACAAAAATCAACGCAACAGAAAACGTGCGAAGTTACAGCGGTTTTAATAACGAAACAGTTCTCCGGGGAAACCAAATGGAATTTTCTTTAAATACCAGCACTGTCATGGCCATATTTCATCCCGGGCCATCCGGGACTCACACAATCAGC
>DATCTV010000026.1 GCA_036567785.1 Desulfomonilia bacterium
AGCGAACGCAACCTTTTGGATCATCTCTTTGAACATACTTGCGTCCATTGAAACCCCATTGGTGATAGGGTACTCCGGGATGGTTGGAAACTCGGATGCATCAATTCCCTTGACGATCCCTTTATAGGTTCCGCACTTCAATGATGCTTCCGGTTTCCCGTTTACCGAAAAAACGACTTCGGGATCTGTTAAGCTGTTGATCACATCGGTCAATGTTTTTGCGGGTAAGGTCAAACCCAGGTCGCCGTCCAAATTGGCATCCATCCAAACCGTGACCCCCACGGTCAAGTCGGTAGCCGAGAGGCGAAGCTGATCCTCATCCTTACTGAGCAAAATGTTCGACAAGATCGGTAGATGGGAGTGAAAACCTACCGCTCGCCCAACAATTGCCAGGCTTTCAGAAAAAGTATTCTTTTGAACAGTCACTTTGCATGTCATTCTGTATCTCCTTGTTGTTTTATAGACTGGGCGTTTGATCGTCCAACCAGTGTTCAAGCGCAGCAACGAGCTTCTCGTCTTCTGCAATTTGCGCCATGAGTTCATCCATGCTAGGGAAGTGCAAGAGTTGTTGCTCCAATTCCTCGACCCATTTTTCTATTTCTTCTGACGAAAGGGAGACAGGCTTTTCCAGCTTTACTCCCTGGTTCCTTTGGGTTGCTTGAAAGCGATCTGTTACTTTGCATGGCGCAACGAAAGCCCGCCGCTCAAACAGATCGATAATCAAGTGATAGTCTGCAGGATTTTCAGAAGAACCCAGGTTGAACTCCGTCAGGAGAGGACGAACTGATTTATGTTGCACGTAGGCCAGGTAGCCTGGCCAGAGACCAGTAAAGGTCACCAGACCATCCGATACCATGACCTCATCTCCACAGGGTTCCCACCAGAGGGCAAGATAATGGGTATTCCGATAATTTCGGTAACCCACTGCCTGTTCTAGAAGTGGCGCAGGTGGAACAGGGATTTTGAGTTGGATCATCTGTTTTTCCATATATCTCCTTTGTTACAAAATAATCTTCGAGTGGGTAAGTATCCGGGTCCGGTTCAAGATTATGCTTTTCCGCTTCAATCTCAACCCAATCAGTGATTGCATCCAGTTCCTCTTCTGTCATACGTGGCGGAGGAGGAAACCAATCAATCCAATCCCCTTCGGGGACGTACCGGTCCGATTCGGGCGGACTGTCACCCAGACACTCTTCATCAAACTTGCCCAATATGAAATCTTCTAAAGACTTCTTGCAGCATTCATCTATTTGGGCAATTTCTGCTTGAACCTGCTCCCAATTCACATTTTTTTGTATTTCGCACAAAACCTCCAATTCTTCCTCCTTTGGTGAAATAATCCAACGTTACGCATCTAAATAAACCAACGTTGAAGCTATCTACAGACCAACCCTCAAAAGGTTGATCTATACATTTGCGCCAACGTTGTTCGACACGCAGGGGTTCAACCCCTGCGTGTCTTATAGTGATTAGAATTCATCAAATAAATCTGCAGAAGCGCCACCATCTGACCAGTAGGCCTCATCATCCCCCAGGCGGATTGCGTTTTCGTATTGCTCCGTGAGAGGACCTTCGTCATCATTGTCGAAATTCGATGTTATGAAGGCTGTGACGGTCGGGTGATCCGTTGTAAAAGAACGGATAGAACTTCGCCAGAAAAGTACATCATCGTTCTGAAGAACTTTCTGGACTCCTTGCGCCAGGTCAATCAAAAAGTCTTCTTCCAACCGATCTGGAGGAAGACCGTGATCTGCCAGGGTATGAGCGATCTCTTCGGCAATTTGT